>NZ_JAMPJZ010000170.1:0-2067 GCF_039961835.1 Trichocoleus sp. ST-U1 | reverse complement strand
TGGTCTTGGCTCAAGAGCCGCATCCGCAAACAACTCGACCAGTTTAATTGTTTGCGAGATGCAATCGAGCATGTCTTATGCTTGTCGTCCTAATTACCTTGGCGATTGCTATAACGATTTCCTGCCCAAACCCATCCAAAACCAGGAACTTTTAGAAAAGTTACGCGGTTATTTGGGGCTGTCATGGATTTATGAAGAAATTAAAAATGAAGAATTCCGCGAGCCTTCCGCAAAAGCGATGGTGCCTCCGCCTGTAGAGGAAATCGCGGCACTCTTCGATTTCGCAATGATGGGCGACCTCAGAGGGATTGCCAAGCGAGCCGCTCAACTGGAACAGATGAATCAGGACTGGATACCCTTTACCAACCATTTACGTCAATTAGCCAAGGGCTTTGAAGAAAAACAAATCTTGGATTTTATCAAACAATATAGAGAAAATAAATGAGCGAAGAAATTCCCCACAAAGGCATAATCTTAATCGTTGATGATACTCCCATAAACTTAGGGGTTTTGTTCGACTTTTTGGCGGCTTCCGGCTTCAAGATTTTGGTAGCCCGGGATGGCGAAAGTGCGATTCAAAAGGGGGAATATGCCCTGCCGGATCTTATCTTATTAGATGTACTGATGCCGGGGATGGATGGGTTTGAAACTTGCCGTCAACTGAAAGCCAATCAAGTAACGAAAGATATCCCTGTAATTTTTATGACGGCGCTTTCCGAGACGGTAGATAAGGTTAGAGGTTTAAGCCTGGGAGCCGTCGATTATATTACTAAACCACTTCAGCATGAAGAAGTTTTAGTTCGCATTACTGTCCAACTGAGTATGCAGAGTTTAACAAAGAAACTGAAAGAACAAAATGTGCTTTTGGAACAAGAAATTCAAGAACGTACAAGGGTAGAAAAAGCACTCTTACAGCTCAAAGAAGAACTAGAAGAACGGGTAGAGGAAAGAACCCTTGAACTTTCCCACTCTAATGCTCTGCTGAAACAAGAGATTCAAGAGCGGATTTCTACAGAAGCAATATTACAACAATCAGAGGCACGCTATCGAGAACAAGCGCATCAGCTAGAACTCGCCTTTCGCCAACTCCAACAGACTCAAGGTCAACTGATCCAAAGCGAACAACTGGCTAGTTTAGGACAGTTAGTCGCCGGTGTTGCTCATGAAATGAATAACCCGGTCAACTTTATCTACGGCAATATTACTCACGCAGAGCGCTATACCCAAGACCTGCTGTACCTGCTGAATCTTTATACCAAGGAATTAACCAATCCGGGGCCAACTATCCTGGAGGAGGCTCAGGCAATTGACCTGGAGTTTCTGGTTGAAGACCTGCCAAAACTACTGGGTTCGATGAAGATTGGGGCTGAGCGCATCCGCGAGATTGTCCAGTCATTGCGGAATTTCTCTCGCGTGGATGAGGCTCAGATGAAGCCAGTGAACATTCACGATGGGCTAGACAGCACTCTGCTAATTTTGAACAACCGGCTGAAATCCAAGGCTGACTATCCGGGCATTCAGATCGTTAAAGAGTATGGCAAGCTGCCTCCTGTAGAGTGTTATGCAGGTCAAATGAACCAGGCATTTATCAATGTGCTGTCGAGTGTGATTGATGCTTTGGAGGAGTATGACCATAAGCGATCGCCTGAAGAAATATACTTCTCCCGCAGTACCATTCGGATTTATACCGAAGTAACTGACCGTGGCTTTGTGACGATTCAGATTATAGATAATGGCCCCGGTATAGCGGAGGAAGTCCGCCCTCACCTGTTTGATCCCTTCTTTACGCCGAAAACGAAGGGCAAAGGCACGAAGGTTAGGTTGTCCCTTAGCTATCAAATCGTCGTGGACAAACATGGTGGACAAATGCAGTGTATTTCAGCGCCCGGGCATGGTACGAAATTCATCATAGCGATTCCGATTCGACAAAATCTTCGGAAAACGCCTTCCTTCGAGTCAATGTAATGTCAACGTCATCAGGGAAAAGCATTTAACTGGCACAGTCAATTCTGGTAGTGGGTAATGGAAATTATCCTTACCTAAAACCTCTCTTTCACTTTGTGCAAT
>NZ_JAMPJZ010000169.1:0-2271 GCF_039961835.1 Trichocoleus sp. ST-U1 | reverse complement strand
TCGCTTGTAATGTCGAACTCTTGCCACAGCCAGATGGCCCAAATAGAACGGTTAAGCCGCTAGAAACTTCAAACTGAATATTTAAATGAAACTGCCCGCCAATGGTCGCCGACTTAGGCAGAAAATTTTTGCCAAAGGCGACTTTCAGCATGGAATACACATCGAATGTCCCAACGCAATTCCTCTTTAGTTTTGTTAGGGTATATGTTAACAATTGTCAACGAACGCGCACAGCTACTCGGCGGTTATGGCGATCAATCTTGCTCAATCTTCTGCTTCACCCCAGCCACCAGCCCAGAATACAACAGCACTCAGGCAAGTCTTTGAGACGATTCAGGCTGATAGTTGTCCGCACTCCTATAACTTTCATATGCACACCGTCTACTCGGATGGTCGTTTGTCACCGAGTGCGTTGATGGAACAGGCGATCGCGATAGGTCTTAAAGGGCTGGCGATCACCGATCACCATACGATTGGCGGTTTCAAAGAGGCTCAATACTGGCTGCAAAACACCTACACAAATCCTGATTCCGCCCACTTACCCCACTTGTGGATCGGCACCGAAATCACCTCTAGCCTGCTGAACACAGAAGTCCACATCCTTTGCTATGCTTTCGATCCAGAACACTCTGCGATGAAGCAATATCTGAAAGGCTCTGCACCCAAGGGCGGTGATGCTGACGCTGCCAATGTGATTGCCGCCGTCCATCAGTCGGGTGGTTTTGCCGTCTTGGCTCATCCAGCCCGCTACCGCCTTCCTGCTGCAAAACTTATCCCTGCTGCCGCTGAGGCAGGCATTGACGGCGTTGAAACCTACTACGCCTACAACAACCCTAGCCCTTGGCAATCCAGTCCGAGGGAAACGAAAGAAGTGGAACAGCTCGCTGCCACTTATGGTTTGTTCAGCACCTGTGGCACCGATACTCACGGTTTAAATTTGCTGCAACGCCTGTAACACCCAATCCCTCTAGGCAAGCTCCAGAACAGGGCAGGGCTGATTCATTGGTGAGAGAAAAAAGAGAATGAAGAAAATGGAGAGGTAGTCGTTGTCTGCCTTAGTGTAATCCCTCTTTTGTTACTAGGGGGAGAGGAGAATCAGGAAGGAAACCAGAAATAGTAAGTAACAGCGATGGTTACGCCACGTACAGAAGCAGTAAATACAGTCGGCTTCATCGATAACTATTGTCAACACTATTATTCAATATTTGAGGATGTCAGAGGATGTTTGGAAAGACGGAGAGAGTACATAAAGGGTCAGGCAAGTCTGCGTAGCATCAGTCGGCTCATGGCGATATAAATGAACGCTTCTGAGGAAGCTGGGATTCGCTCATAATCGACATTTAAGCGACGACACCAATGCAGCCAACCGTAAGTGCGTTCAACAGTCCAACGCTTAGGAAGTAGGACGAATCCTTGAGCGCCCTCTGGTCGCAGAACCACCTCTAAAAGCCAACGGAAGGTATCAATGACCCAATGTAGAAACGCTTCTCCCGAAAACCCACCATCGACCCAAATTCGAGTCAGTTGAGGAACCCGGTGACGTTCTTGGTTCAACGTTGCGAGCAATTGCTTGGCTCCTTCTCGTTCGGGCACACTGGCTGCAACCACCTGCACGACAATCAACAATCCCAATGTGTCAACCAGAGTAAAGCGGAAAGCGACCTTTAATTTTTTTGCCGCCATCATAGCCAACGGCTTGGTGAACCATGACAGAAGTAGGAACGGTTTGGGAATCCAGACTCGCCGCGGTTGGGTTGCTGTTGCGATTGGCATCAACCCTGACCCATTGAACGAGATGATCGTGAATGCGCTTCCAACTCCCGTCCGAAGCGCCACTTGCGGATATTTGTAGTACACCGTTGAATAGGGTGGATAATCATTAGACCTCCTGCACGAATCGGAAGATAGTGTGCCAGTTTGTAATCGCAGGCGGCACAATTAGAGTGAAACCGTATCGAAGCCTCAGAAGTGCTATGCCGTATCCAGACTTACAACCGCTTTCAGCAGGTGAGTTCAAGCGATTGTGTGGTGTCAGCCGTGCAACTTTTGCCGAGATGGTCACTGTGCTACGCCCGCACCTAGAGCGTCAAGGAAGGCGTGGAGGACAGCCGAAGCTGAGAGTGGAAGACCAACTGCTGGTGGCATTGGAGTATTGGCGAGAGTATCGGAGTCAGTTTCACATTGGAGCCAGTTGGGGTTTGCACGAGACAACGGTGGGGCGGATTATCCACAAGGTGGAAGACCTGCTGATCAAAAGTGGCAAGTTTCGCT
>NZ_JAMPJZ010000168.1:0-2283 GCF_039961835.1 Trichocoleus sp. ST-U1 | reverse complement strand
TTTTTGAAATTAATTCACCTCATGAATGATTTTCGCGCTTCTCCTGTCAGTTTCCCTATTGCTAGTTGAATCTCTTCCTGATTATCCTCTCTCCCTAGTAACAAAAGAGGGATCAATCCGAGCAAGGTGTATACTAGCCCTTGGGCTAAGGGCAAGAATTGTAGACATTGTTCTTGCTATCTTTTGGTTTCATGCCCTTTTCTCTCATTTCTGGCTACTGTTTGGCAACTAGAGCATTTGTACTGGTGCAAGATGTGAGTCAACCGAGAACCGCGATAAACAGCGTTGACGAGTTCTCCAAAGAAGGCGATCGCTTTTGGCAATTATTTAGTACATTTATACTATTTACACACCAAGCTTTGAGACACTCGTATGGAACTCATCCAACGGACTACGCTTCTCTACCAAGCCGGGAGTTCAGATAAAGTCTACGAAGTCGATCTCTGCAAGACAGGTGAAAACCGCTACCTCGTTAACTTCCGCTACGGACGACGCGGTACAACTCTCAAGGAAGGTACAAAGACGGTTCAGGCTGTACCTTTAGCCCAAGCGCAGCGAGTGTTCGATAAGCTGGTTGACTCCCAAATTCAGAAGGGCTATCGGGATGTCACCGCTGGGGCAGTTAGCGAGCCAGCTGCACCCGCACCAGTCCAAACTGCAAGTAATGTACCAATCACCAGCGACCCACGCCACCAAGCCATCCTCAACCGTTTGGCGAACCGGGACAATCGGAAATGGCCTCTGGAACGGGCAATTTGGCGGGCTGGCGAACTTAAAATTAGAGAAGCTACGCCGTTGTTAATTCAACTCATTGGAACTGGCGAAGCTTTGAGAGATTATTGCATCGCTTGGGCGTTGGGTTGGTGTGGGGATGAGAGCACCATTCCCTTTGTCAGGGAACTTTCCCAGCATAAATCTGTTGCTGAATTCGTCTGCCGCATCGCCTGGGAAGCACTATTTAAATTATCAGATGAACAGACACAAGGGCAGATGCGTTCTGAGAAGATAGAACAACTGCCCTTAGAGTTGCGCGATTTAGCCCGAAATGGAACAGCAGAAACATTTGCAACTACACTTCGCGATTATTTAAATAGCAGCGATTACAGGCGTTTTTCCGTTCTCGATACTATTTATCAAATTGATAACCAATACGTGCGTCCAGCACTACTCGATATTTTATGCGAAACACCTTTTAAATCTAACTACTTCCAGCGAATTCGCCATATTTTCAAGATGGCTGAGTATCGCCATGATGCAGAAGTTTTCGGAATCCTTGCTTATGCCTTTGAGAAAGAACCGGGGACGTTTAATAATCAGCAAACGGGTTGGCAATGGGACTCAGTGAAGCGCGAATATTATAGTACCGGGAAACGTCACACTGAAGAACTCAAGAGTCCGCAGTCGAAAAAAGCTTACAGCCAACAAACTCGTGAATATCTGCGGCGGCGAGTTTGGCGTACTCTTAAAACTTTGGGTGAAGAAAGCGATTCTAACTATATCAATCTTGCAGTCAATATTCTCCTACAGTATTCGGATGATGACGCTCAACCAGCCAAGCAGTCAACTTTCAGGAGATGGAACGGACAACGCCGTTCCTATGAAAGCTTTACTAGAGGTTGGGATACTTATGCTGGCTACCTAATTTTTAATCATATTCTTTACGAAAACAGTCCCCGCTATGCCTCCCATCCTAAAGCATGGCGTTGTCAAGATGGTTACAAACCGGGAGATCCAGAACCGCAAGTAAGAGAAGAAGCTTTTTCCGAACTTTGGCAGCAAAACCCAGCAGCACTTGTACAGTTATTAATAGAAAGTGATTGCCGTCCCGTTCATCATTTTGCAGTTAAAGCGTTGCGCGTCTGCAAAGAATTTTGCGATAGCCTTGACACAGACACATTAATCAAATTCCTGAATAAACCTTACGAAATAACCGCCGAATTCGGCTTTTTACTGGCACGCGATCGCTACGACCCCGCCCAGCCCAACAGTACATTAGTCCTGGCTCTTGCTAATTGTGCATTCCCAGAAGCACGTACACAAGCCTATCGTTGGATCGAACAGCAACGAGAATTCTTTTTTGAATCCAGCGACTTTATCGCGGGTTTAGTGACCAGTCAACAAGCTGATACCCGTGCTTTTGCGCGAAGGTTACTAAGTTCATCAATTTTAACCGATACCACCGCCAGGGTACTCATCGGAAGAATTATTGCTGCTGTGTTGGCACTAGAACCTACGCAAACAGATAGTTCAAGAGAAATTAGTGAAACTTTGTTGCTCTGTTTT
>NZ_JAMPJZ010000167.1:0-2366 GCF_039961835.1 Trichocoleus sp. ST-U1 | reverse complement strand
AAGTCATGCAGCTCCTATACAATTGCTCGATTGCTACCGAGAGAAAAGTAGGACTTCACCAATTGTATGTAGAAGATATAGTGAGATGCACCACGCTATCAGAAGCAGTGCTGATGGTAAATAAGGCTTATGATTTCCACCGTCATCCTTACTTTATGTGGATGCAGGCACCCTCTACCTCACGGGCACAATTTCTTTGCACACAGCTACCAATTTGTTTTGCAATTGAGTCATTTTCGCAATCATTAGCGGCAGTTTTGGCTCGGACTCCAGTATTAGAACGGCGACTTTCGGTGATGGAAAACGTGGCTGAAGAACATGGTCACGGCAATTTATTGAACTCTCACAAATACACCTTCCGCCAATTTTTGCGGGCTTTAGGTGCCACTCCAGAAGATTTAGAAATACCCTGTCCTGCATCAGTGTTAGCTTTCAATCATTCACTTCTGGGCTACTGTCTGACGCAATCAAGTGAAGCGGGTGGAGCCGCTTTGGGGATGCTGGAGCATCTGTATTCGAGTGTTAGTGGGATGATCGCCCGCACGATTAACGAGCGAGGTTGGGCAGCGCCGGGTAGCCAGTCACACTATACTGTCCACGAGGAACTTGACGTAGAACACGCACGAGAACTGTTGGTTTTGGCAGAACCCTATTGGGAGGAGCCACGCAACCGCGCGCATGTTGCTCAAGGGCTGGTGCTGGGTGCCCACTACTTATGGGCTTTGTACGAATAAGACGCCACGGGAAGAGCGATCGCTGTACTGTGTGATGTAGCGATCGCTCTTCCCGTCTAACATCTTCCAGCTTCTACCCATTGAGGTTTAATTTAACTTCCGACCTGTGCATTCTTAATACAGGTTCTTAACTGTTCGGTGAGAACCTGGACATGGGGTTTCTTGAGCATGGTTAGGTGATTGCCAGGAATGTTATAAATTTCCACTCCTCCTCCAGCTAGCTCGCCCCAACCCATACTTGGATCTTGATTCGCAGCGATATTTTGTTCGCTATTTTTCAAAAGAGTAATTTTGCTAGGATAGACTTGCGGCACATAGCTAAGCGCTGCTTGACTATTCGCTTGAAAAACCCTAAGTATCGATTTACTTCTTAATTCTTTTAATATTCGTTTTTTAGATTCTTTAGAGATTAGCTTGCTTTGGGGCTTGTCGGTAGCGGCTATAAGATAAAAATAATCCATAAAATAAGGCCATATATGTCGCGCTACTGTGTTCATCAGAAACTTTAAACCGTCCCCGAAGGAAGGTTTGTTGTTAGAAACTGGGGCTGAAGTATCCAGTACAGCAAGTAGAGCTACTTTTTGCCCAGATTTCTGCAATTGTTGAGCCATTTCAAAAGCAACCAAACCTCCAAAAGACCAACCTCCTAAAAAATAAGGGCCATTCGGCTGCACTGCACGTAAGGCATCAATATAATAAGCCGCTATATCCTCAATACGAGTTAATGGGGATTGTTCTCCGTCCATACCCAGAGGTTGTAGCCCATAAAATGGTTGTTCTGTCCCCAAATGATATGCGACTTCATAATAAGGAAAGACGACTCCTAAAATGGGATGAACGCAAAAGAAAGGTGGATTTTGACCTTTAGGCTGAATTGCAACTAAGGGCGACCAATACGGAGAATCAATTTCGGGAGATAGCGCCCTTGCTAGACCTTCAAGGGTTGGATTTAAGAACAGGGTAGACAGCGGTAATTCGCGCTCAAATTGCTTGCGTATCTGCTCCATGAGGGTGATACTCAGCAGCGAATTTCCCCCTAAATCGAAGAAGTTATCGTAAATACTTACACGCTCGATGTTAAGAACTTTAACCCAGATTTTGGCGAGGACTGACTCAGTAGGATTACGAGGTTCAATGTAAGCCTTATCTAGGGTTTGGCTAGTTGAATTATCGGGTTCGGGTAAGTTCCGACGATCGACTTTGCCATTAGGTGTTAAAGGCAGAGCTTCTATCATGACAAAAGCTGAAGGAACCATGTATTCTGGCAACTTCTTCCTTAGGAAATCACGGAGTTCAATGATTGTAGGGGTAAAATTTTGGGCTGGCACAATATAAGCGATTAAACGCTTATCACCAGATATCTCTGTAGCAATTACCACCGTTTCTCTGACTGTCGGATGCTGAGTCAGCAGTGCCTCAATCTCTCCTAATTCGATGCGGAAACCGCGAATTTTTACTTGGTCATCAAGGCGACCTAAAAATTCAATGTTGCCGTCTGGTCGATAACGAGCTAAATCGCCGGTTTTATAAAGACGATCCTCCCTACCCCCCTTTAAAAGGGGGGAGAAAAAAGAATTTTTTCGGGTTTCTTCTTCATTTTCTATTTTTGCCTTTTTGAAAGGATTAAGAATA
>NZ_JAMPJZ010000166.1:0-2462 GCF_039961835.1 Trichocoleus sp. ST-U1 | reverse complement strand
TTTTGCCTTAGAACATCATCTAGTGGAATAGTCAATTGCTAATGGCTAATTATTGAATCGAATTAGCCCATTAGCGATTAGCCTGACTAACGTGTTGTAGCAGACCCTCACAGGCATCTAAAAGTAAATCGATGACTTGGTTAAACCCCTCCGGACCACCGTAGTAGGGGTCAGGAACCTCAGGCGCAGTATGGCGGGTGCAAAAGTCACACATCAGCCGCACCTTGTCCCGATACTGCCCTGATGGGTCAAGGGAGAGGATATCGTGGTAATTCTCCCGATCCATTGCCAGAATTAGGTCAAAGTCCTCAAAATCAGACCTTTGAAACTGCCGCGCTTGACCTTGGAGTTTAATTCCTTTGTGTCCTGCGGCTACTCCCATGCGTCGGTCCGGGGAACGACCAATGTGATAACCAGCTGTACCGGCAGAATCGCAGATGATCCGTTCCCCTAAGTTTGCTTGCTCAATTAAATGGTTCATGATGTTTTCTGCCGCAGGCGACCGGCAAATATTACCCAGGCAAACGAATAATAACTTGTAGGACATTTGATGCTAAGATGTCTAGTTTTGTACGTTTAATGATTGATACACTTCCCCATTCACAAAGTCTCTAATTCCGTACCAGCATTAGAGGAAAGCCAATCGGTATAACTCATTAATCATAAGTGGTCATCTACCCCGGTGTTAAGTTTAGCAACGAAATTGCTGCATACTGGGATCGCAGTGGGATAACGAATGCCGGGATTGAGTTAATCTTTACTTTTGTTATTCTGCCTGACTCCACCGGCAACTCATGAAAGCGAAAGGCAAGCATTTAATCATCCCTTTTTTGCCTTTTACTTCCTTTGTTCGTTGGTCATTTGAGGTTCATTACTTGATGTTTAAAAAGTCCCGCTACAAACCTTACCAAAAACGCCGCCAGCCGCCTTCGCCCCTCATCTTACTCCTAGCTTTGCCCCTCATTTTGATTCTCTTGGAACTGCTTGCACGGGTTGCTGTGAGCGTTGCGGGCAAAAATGCTGAATTGGCAGCCTATGAAGGTGAACCGACAGAAGTTACCGCCTACCGCCTTAAATTCCTCGATCAAAACCAGCAAACCTACGGGGGTTTACCGAATTCTGGGCGTCTGGTTGCCAAACGGCGTTTATCAGTGGGATATCAGCTGGCAGGAAATCAACAGAGCAAATTCTGGCGCATTAACGAACAGGGTTTTCGTGATGACCAGCCGGTTTCTCAAGCGAAACCCAAAGATGAAATTCGGATTTTCATTTTGGGCGGTTCTACAGCTTTTGGTCAAATGAGTTCCAATAACGCAACCACGTTTGCCCATAAGCTCGAAGGTAGTCTGAATATACGGGTAAAGCAGCAGAAAGCTTCTCCAGAGAAATTTCGCCCGGATTTCTTGCCCTACTACAAGCCAGAACGGGTGAAAGCACTCGCCTTGCCGCTACGGATTCGGGAAGGCAACTATCGTGTCATTAACGCGGCGGTTCCTGGCTATACTTCGGGGAACGAACTGGCTGGGCTTGCCCTCCAGATTTTGCCTTACCAGCCTGATGCGATTGTGGTTTTGAACGGGTATGCAGACTTAATGCTACCCAGCACTGAAAATGAAACGGATATCCCTTATATAGAAAACTTTCTGAACAATGCAGCAGGGCATCTGTGGTTTGAGCTGACTCAGGACATGAATCGCTGGCTCAATCAGACCTATTTAGTGAAAGCAACACAGTATTGGGTGTTAAAACCACAACCATCTGTGGACCAGCTGACGATGGCAGTGAGTGAGGAAAGCGTCCCTTTAGCACAACGTCTGCCAGCTAACACCACTGAGCTGGAGCGTCGGGTTAAGCGTTATCAAAATCACCAGACACAGATGGTTCGTCTGACAGCAGCGGCGCAGATTCCATTGGTTTTGGTAGTTCAGCCAGAAATCACCGGGCGTTCAGCGAATAATCTTTCTCTCAGAGAACGGGAGCTTTTAAGCGAACTCGGTTCAACCTACACCCAGCGAGTACAAGCCGGTTATGGACAATTAGACACAAAGACTGGGCAGTTACAGAGAAGTTTTCCGCAAAATGTGAAAGTGCTGAATTTTTACAAGCTTTACCAGAATTTCCCAGGTCAGGCTTTTTCAGACGCCATTCACTTGACGGATGAAGCCAATACAGTGCTGGCAGATCGGCTCTACAAAACATTCTTGGAGTTACCAAGGCTACAGATACAGCCAGCAAAGCAGCCGCAATAGGCAGGAGAGCCAGGGAGCAGAGGAGAGAACAAGTAGTGTAGAGTCAAATTCTCCTCTATCCCTGAAGTTATTGTGCCTATCTTATAAAGATTGCTAAACCTACGCGATGTGCAATTAAGTTTTGAATAGGAAAGTCCCACCCGACAATGCTAGAAGTACAACTCAACTAGCTGGAGTGGGACGAATGTTTTCTATAGAAGAGTTTATCATTGC
>NZ_JAMPJZ010000165.1:0-2467 GCF_039961835.1 Trichocoleus sp. ST-U1 | reverse complement strand
GTTTTGCGCCGCAACTGCGTAATTTGGGGTTTGGTGTAATCCTTGATTTACTTAATCACCCGATGCAGGAAATTCAAGAATTAGGTGCAAGAATTCTATTAAATCATGATATTCGTGCTGTTGATCTACCGCCAGATTTAATTGAATTACTTCTTGCCTCTCCTTATGAGTCAGTACGCGGTATTGGGGTGAGGATTTTTGGACAACTACCTGATGAGAGATTGTTAAGCGATCGCATCCTCATCGTCTCAATGGCAATTAACGCTGTCGCTGATATTCGTAATGCAATCCGTCCTGTGATTCGGCGTTTAGCAACCAATCAACTCAATTTTAGTGCCGAGTTAGCGGCTGACTTGATTGATATCTTAATTACGCCAGAAAGACACGAAGGTGTTCACAAATATTTATTGGGTTTGTTACGAGAAGATATCCCCGGATGGATGTCTAACATCAGCAAAGAACGTGCGATGCAACTTCTTCGCGCTAAATCATCAGTTGCCCAAGAATTGGGGGGTTTGGTGTTGCAAGAAAATAGCGCTCGCTTTCTTCCCGACTTCGAGACAAGTGAGATTGTCAAGCTGGCAAATCACGAAATTTTATCAGTGCGTGAAGCCGCAAGAGAGATGTTTTTAAAAACATTAAACCGTATCCGCACCAACTCCCAAGAAATGTTATCAGCAGTGCGACTACTAGAGTCAAAGTGGGATGATTCGCGAGAATTTGCATCTAGAATTTTTAGCACAGATTTCACCCATGAAGATTGGACTCCAGAAGTAATGGTTAGCGTCTGCGACAGCATTCGCGAAGATGTTCGTTTTTTTGGGCGCGATTTAGTAACTCGCAACTTCAAAGAAACCGATGGACAAGAATACCTACTCAAATTCAGTGAACATCCCTCAACGGATATGCAGACCTTTGCTACTAACTATTTAGAAAACCATGCTGTAAATAATTATCAAGGCTTGCGACAACTAACGCCATACTTTATCAGCGTTTTGTCCGGTGTCAATCGCGGAAGAGTTGCCAAACAAAGAATATTTGCCTTTCTAGATACCGAAGCCCAAAAAAGTGAAGAAGCTGCACAAATTGTAGCTGGAATTCTCACTCGACAATCTGTCACAATGGCAATTGGCGACAAAGCCACTGCGATTCAGATAATGCTGAAAATTCAAAAAGCTTATCCTCAGATATCCTTACCGATTCAGGTAAAACCTATTTCCCAAGTCAGAAACTAAAGCCAAACATAAACCTTCCTCTCTGTTTCTTATATTCGCGTCTTGGCACTTCATTCTCCCTCCCTAAAAGCCATTAAATATCCTACCTTTTTTCTTAGCGCCTTCAGTGCTTCTGCGGTTCGTTAAATCTACTTTCTCCCACTTCCTACAAGTCAAACCTTATGGAATTTAACTACGCCTACAACGGAAGTACATCTGTTAATGAAAGCGGTGCAAACACCCAGATGTCCTTTTCTCCCGATATTAAACGCGAACCCACGTACTTTATTGGAGAATTGCGTCAGAATGTCGCCTTTCGGGAAGCGATTAGCGCCTTACATGATGTTGTCGTCTCCGATATGCGGTTCAAACCCAAAGACAAAACGGCATATAAAGAATGGGCAGCAAAACAACAGGATCTAGACTGGCAACTTATCGCCGCACAACGCCAAGAAGTTGCGAATCAAATCAAGCCCTTGCAGGATGAACTTAATCAATTAAGCCAGCATAGTTACCAGCGGCGGGAACCTTTTTACAAGGCACAACGCCGTTATTTTGATTACCTTTATCAAAAAGACCGCGATGCTTGGTTTGTTCTCGATCCAGTGATTACAGTTCATCCCGACGAAGTATTTTTTGAATGTTTCAGTCAGGATGAATCCAGTTATGGTCGTCTCGGTGCCAGCTACGAGGTTTTTCAAAATATCAACGAGTTTGCCTGCGGTACGACTAATATTGATTACTCAGCGGCACTTTACGACGAGTTTCAAAAAATACGCAGTTACAAAAATACCAAATTTGAAATAGATCCCTCTGGTTTTGAAGTTCAAACTACGCACGAAGAAACTTTTAAAGAAGTCAAAATCGATTTACCCGATAGTTGGGTAAGAGGTTTTTTGCAAGTTAGTTCGGCGATGTCTTTACCAGCAACGCGAGTTGATTTGCATCCGATGGATATTTACAATATGTGCTTTGTGCTGCGTCGCCACAAGGAAAAGCAAGGGCCTCGCAGTATGCGCTACCATCTTAAACCTGGGGAACCCGTGCGGATAACGTTCGATCCGTGGGGAATTGAAATCGTTTGTGCGCGATCGCTCTACACTGGATCGCAATCACAAGAAATCCGCGTTTGGGGACGACGCCGCCTCCACATCCTCGAACGTCTCATCCCCGTGGCGAAAAAGTTTACCGTTCACCTACTCGGTACGGGTATGCCTTCCTTCTATGTCGCTGACTTAGGCGATATGTCCTTT
>NZ_JAMPJZ010000164.1:0-2518 GCF_039961835.1 Trichocoleus sp. ST-U1 | reverse complement strand
CTATCTTTGGGATTTTCACGCTTGATTGCGCTTATGAATTACTTTCACGGTGCAGTTCCTATCCCCCTACAAATGCAAGATTCCCTATTTTCTGCTGCCTAGAGTGACAGAAGAGCGTTAGGTAGCCTGACTATATCTATGTTTTGTGTATGCCTGTAGAGCAAGCAGGTTGGTAGAGGAGGGATGGCAGGAGGGATTAAGCAACTCCATACCCTGTGTACGGACGCTTATACGGCGGATGTAACCCCAGGACAATATCCTCCTTCGGCACCCCCATCTTTACTAATTCCCGCGCAATGTCCACCTCAGTCATATTGCGCTGAATCCAAATTTTGCCATCCTTAATGTCCAAATGGATGAAACAGTTGTAAACCCGCTTCAGTCCTTCCCAGCCAACATCCAGCAACTGATAGTGGTCATGCTCCGCATCAACAACAAGCTGGCACTCAATGTCTGGATTACGCTCTTCTAGCGTCGCCTGTTCAGTTAACAGTTTACGGACGCATTCGCGGTAGTGTTCTAATCTTTCCATTCGATAACTACCTCCTTGCTTGGATCGTAAACGACGAGCTTTAGTTGATAAATCTTGACCGCTTCTTGAACAAACCGCTCTTGAAAGAAGGAGTCAAATGTATCAAACGGTATCGCTAAATACAGCGTCCTGTCTGGTTCACGCATTTGTAGGGCAAGCCGATAGTTCAAAAATTGACCCAAGGCTACATGAAAGTCATTAATGACAGAGTTGTTCAAAAAGCTTTTGACTTCAACTGCGATTTTTCGCCCCGCCTTATCAGCCGCAAAGACCTTTTCTGCTGCTAAGTCAATCTCAAACTTCACGCCCTCAATTTTTATTGTCAGGGGATCAGCCGTAATCGTCCACTGCTCCTTCAGGAGTGCCTGTTTCACGGCATTATGGAATAAGTCTTTGGCAGCCATTTCTCCTCACCCAGCGTCTCGCCCCATCTTACAGCGATCGCTTAATTTGCTTAGCATTGCATAAGGCTGATTGGTCACACGGCACCAGCGCCAAAACTTCACTTTAAAACCATTGCAGATAGGTAGAGCAAGCAGAATGGGTGGCAGGTGCGATCGCTTCCTAGACTATTAACTCTCTCTTTCTATCGAGCGCTTTCTCTCTCCCTAGGTGGATTAGGCAATTCGTAACTCTTCACTACGATCCCAGTAAATTGAACTGTATAAAGCATCAGAAATTAAATCAAGGTAGGAAAACAGAATGAGAATTTTCTTTTGGGTAACTTTGTCTTTTGTCAGTGTTGGGGCGATCGCCCTTCTTCTCCAACCCATTATTGACGTTCATTAATTTAGGTTTTTTTCTAACCAAAAGGCCAGTCGTTAGTTCAGTTTAGCCCTTTCAATGTAAGGGCTAATTTTTATCTATTATTCTGGTTCAAAGTCTTACCTAGATAAGTTTGGTTTTGTTAATTGCTATTGTTTATGCTTGTGCTGACCTGATGCGAAGGCACTACCCTAGCCATGCTGCGCCGCCAAAACTTTACCTTAAAACTATCACGAGGATGACTATCGGTAGCCTGACTAATCCGGGCTTTGTCCAGAGCGGTAGAGCAAGAACTTTTGTAGAGGACGGGTGCCAGGAGCGATCACTCACAGGCGCACAGGTGTAAGTGTCATTTGATTTGGAACAAATTTGTTTTGGCTAAAATTTAGATAGGCAGTGTTAAAAAAAGAGTATCGCTCGCCCGAATAGTCGATCTTATCTCAGGAAAGGCTTGAAAGTAGTTTTCAACGGCTCAAACTCAACAAAACCGAGATAATAGCTACCTTTCGGCATGAGCAGCCATAAAACCATTTGATTATTCACAAAAGCATTTTTAACAGAGTTGTTTATGCCCGCAGTACGTTTACCACCTGGCCCTAAAGCTCATTTCCTTGTGGGTAATCTTCCAGAGATAAACCGCGACCCGCTTAAGTTCCTTAGCAAATGTGCTAGAGAGTATGGCGATCTTGTTTGCTGGAAGTTTGGGCCATTTCCAGCTTTTTTAGTCAACCATCCTGACTTGATCGAGCAAGTGTTGGTTACTCAATACCCAAACTTTGTGAAAAGTAGCGTATACCGACGCGGATTGCGCGTTGTAGGCAATGGCTTATTAACCAGTGAAGGGGACTTTTGGCAGCGTCAACGCCGCCTGGTTCAACCAGCTTTTCATCAGGAACGAATTGTCGCCTATGGGAAGGTAATGGTTGACTATACTGAGCAATTAATTGACCAATGGCGCGATGGCGAAATCCGCGATATTCATCAAGATATGATGTTGCTGACCGAAGAAATTGTGTCAAAAACACTGTTTGATGTTGATATTAAAGATGAAGCGGAAGGAGTGCAGGCGGCGCTAAATGCAGTGATGGATTTTAATTCCAATCTTGCTAATCAATATTTCCTTCCTGGTTGGGTGCCTACTCCTAGTAACTTACGCTACCAACGAGCAATTGAAAAATTGGATGCGATTGTCTATCGCATTATTAACCAGCGACGAGCTAG
>NZ_JAMPJZ010000163.1:0-2649 GCF_039961835.1 Trichocoleus sp. ST-U1 | reverse complement strand
TTGCAGGGCATGGCACGGGTGAAGCATTTGCAGGGCGACCAGTCAGGCGCTCAGGAGTTATGGGACAAAGCCGAAGCGTTAATCCGCCAGCATCAAAATATCACTTCTTTTGGACATAGGCGCGAACTGGCACGCCTGTTACTGGAACGGGGGCGTTCCGAGGACTTCGCGGAAGCGCTTTCCCTAATGCAGGCAGAAGTCGCTATCCGCCGCGATGCAGAGACACTGGATACTCTAGCTTGGGCGCTTTGCCGTTCGGAACGCTGGCGGGAAGCTCAGCAGGTCGTTGCCGAAGCGCTAGGGCGAGGCACTCGTGATGCGGGAATTTTTGCTCGCGCAGGCACAATCGAGCAGGCATTGGGGAATAATTCCCAAGCGATCGCTTATTTCCAAAAAGCTGAAGAAATCGACCCGACTTTTGACGAACAGACACAGCGATCGCAAAGACTTAACTCAAATTCTGCAACCGAGGTGAATCAATGAACGCAAAGTGGCGTCGATACGGCACGCTGAGCCTGCTGTCGTTTTTGGGAGCGATATTACTTTGGTTCGCTGCTGCTACCCCTAGTTACTCTCACTGGGCTGATTTGTCAGTAGCTGAGATTATGGTGGGCGAGACTGAAACTCAAATGACGCTTACCTTTCCCACAGGGTTGATGGCATTTGCAGATGACAACCAGGATAGTCAACTTTCACCCGATGAAGTCCGGACTCATCAAACTCAGTTGCAGACATTCTTAAGCGATCGCATCCGCCTCAGCGATAACCAGAAGCAAAAAGCTACCCTAACCATTAACGCATCAGAGACCAGCGCCCTACCGCCAAACTTGAAAGTTACCACGGGCACCCACAGCAGCTTACAGCTCACCTACAACTGGTCTCAGCCGGTTCAAGGACTCCAGATCCACTACAATCTATTTCTGCCTGGAGTGCCAACCGCCACTTGCCTTGCAACGATTCTGCATTCCGGACAGGTGCAAAACTTTATCTTCAGCCCCAAAAACCAGACATTTTCATTAATGCCGCCTGGGTTGGCGTGGCTTAACGGGGGAAGCTTGCTGATTGCGATCGCTGGCTCATTTGCGTGGGGTGCAATGCACGCCCTCTCTCCCGGTCACGGCAAGACGATTGTGGGAGCGTACTTGGTGGGTTCCCATGCTACCCCCAAACACGCCCTATTTTTAGGGCTAGCGACGACAATCGCCCATACTACCGGCGTGTTTGCCTTGGGAGCGATCGCGCTGTTTGCCTCACAGTACATCCTGCCCGATCAGTTATATCCCTGGCTTAGTGTCCTCTCCGGTTTGATGGTGGTGGCGATTGGTCTCAACTTGTTCATCAACCGCCTGCGGAGTCATCAAATCGGCAAATTAGCGACGGCACATCAGCATCTTAGCTTTTCAGCTTCCCAGAGCCATTCCCACCGTCATCACAGCCACGAACCTCATCACCACGATCATCACCACGACGATTCTCATCACCACGAACCTCATCACCACCATCACCCTCACGAACCTCATCACCACGGCGAACATTCTCACCACAACCACTCGCACTTACCCCCAGGTGCGGATGGATCGCCCGTTACCTGGCGTAACCTGCTTGCCCTAGGTATTTCAGGCGGTTTGGTGCCGTGTCCTTCAGCCTTGGTTTTGCTGCTAAGCGCGATCGCTCTGGGACGGATCGGCTTTGGACTGATGCTGGTGTTGACATTTAGTTTAGGACTCGCAGGCGTGCTAACGGGGTTGGGATTGCTACTCGTTTACAGCAAGCGCTTCTTCGATCGGCTACCGATTCAGATGCGGATCGTAAGGATTTTGCCTGCGGTGAGTGCATTAGTGATTGCCCTCCTGGGTGTAGGCATCACCACCCAAGCCTTGATGCAAACCGGGTTGGTGCGGCTATAAATCGTAGCGTGTTAGCGATCGCTCCTATTGCATCGCTTGCCGAACCCGTTCTCTAAAAAATTGACATTTATCCCGCTAAGTAGGTATGGCGATCTAAATTGAATTATGAAATATTGGCAACAGTAATGAGTGATTTCCAATTTTCCATTGACCAAAGTTTTTTAGCCGTTTTTAATCTAATATTTCACCCATCAACTCAACCATTAAAACTTAAGAAAACCCAATGTTCAGATGCTTCCATTTAACAGCTACCGTATCTACTGCTCTCATTTCATTGTTTCCTGGTATAGCTTTTAGCCTCCCTTTACAGGCAGATTCTCCCTATCCAGTCGTGCCAGCTTCAAATATAGATATTCCGGTTTGCTATCTACAAACTGAAGATGGGAGAACTGTGGATCTCGGTAAATTATGCATTCAAGCTCCTGAAAATTCTCAGGCTCCTTTAAGTAGTAATTTTGGGGCTGGAAATTGCTACTTTGTTGACTCGGCTGGCAAACCCTGTAGAGCTTCTTCAGCCAGTAATCCTCAGCAATAACCGTCAAGAACTTGAATTGTTGAATAATACCAATTCACTGCTTTGATGCCACATTTACGAGTCCCCAATCCGGTTAAAAAGGGGGCAATATATGGATATGTGTCAGACATAAACTAACGACATAGGTTAGCGATACGACGTTCTTGCTGAGTCACCTGCCCTGAGCGGAGGTGGTTTGGGGCAAGCTGCACTATCAGTCAGTTGAAA
>NZ_JAMPJZ010000162.1:0-2661 GCF_039961835.1 Trichocoleus sp. ST-U1 | reverse complement strand
AACAAGTCTTTGAGCCGCTCCCATTGGTCATCGCGCAGGGCATACCGTCGTGTCATTGCTCAGCCTTTTCTTCTCTCTCTTGCTCTAGCTTATCTAATTGATGACACGCCCTAGCAACCATACTAAAGTTTTAAATAGATATTTGCCCTAGTATAGAGATGCGATATATCGCGTCTTTATTGAAATTCACGAATCATTTAAGATTGTTATAGGCTGTAATACTTGCCTAGGCTCTTGAAAAGTTAATATTTACTCTTAAATAAAATTCAGCCTATGAATTGAGTTAATACACGTTCCAACTCATCCGGTTGAAAATTACCCTCAACAGGTTGCCGATTCTGATGCGCTGGTTCCAAATAAAGGTATTCACAATAAACATTCGTAAATTGAGTGTGGCGTTTAATCGCCCAATCAAAGATACAAGCTCCCGTTAACACAGCAAAGGAAAAATCTGTATTTTGCATCGCGGAATGACTGAAGTTGGCATCGGTTAAGTTCGCTTTCCTAAAAGACGTTCCGGGATTGCTTTGAATCGCTTGAATTAGCCATTTGAGAATACGGAAGGTCAAGAACGCGGAAACGAACATCAGCAGTAGGAGGAACAATCCTTGAACGATTGCTCCATCAACGAAGCCAAGGATGCTAACAATCACAAGCCCAAGAGTGAGCGTCACCATGACCGCCAACAGTACAGCAATGGCTGCAATGTTCAAGAAACTCGTGATTTGTGGAAAGCGGAAAGCAATCTTATTCCGGATGAAGCTTCCAAACACGAGAGCTAATATCGGAAGCGCACTGAAAAAGAAGTTGAGTCCCTTATTAGAGCGATCGCCCAACAATACCATTGACACTTGGGCAGCGATCGCGCTGAAGGCGACTAAAACAACGGGACCAACGATAGCGGCAGCAACTAGAATATTTACCTGGCGGCGGCTCTGACCCGTTTTGGCCCTCTCAAACGTTGCCCCAATTAGGGTCGCCCCAGTGAAATTGCACCCCCGCAAGTCAGAGCCACTGAAGTCTGCGCCAGCCAAGTCCTGCCCTTTGAAAGAGCAATTTTGCAAGTTTCGGTTGGCGTAGTTTCGCTTGGTCATTATTTGCTGGCTTCGTCAGTATCAACAGCTACAGAGTATATTTTCATAAAATTGCCCGATGGTAGGATTTACGCATTGACAGAAGCCAAGTTCTGGGCAGTCGCCCAGCTTCTTTTCTAGGGGTTTCAGGATGAAGTCAGGCGCTACCTGAAGAGACAGATTTCAGTTTATACCCATTTTAAATTAACCTTCTTGAGGCATAACTTCTCTCAGATTTTTTTAAGTTGTGGATAAAGGGATTGATATCGCATCCAAGCCTCTTCTAAGTTTGAATCAACTGATTGGGGAGTTGCAGCAAGCGTTGGGGTGGCTGCCAGTTTGAGCGTGTCATTAGCATCTGCGTATACACCAATTCCGATACCCGCCAATAGAGCAGCACCACGCGCGGAAGCAGCAGCAACGGTAGTTGCATAGAGGGGTATTCTCAATACATCAGTTAGTAATTGTTTCCAAGGCATTTCTGCCGTTCCACCGCCGGCTAAACGCAGTTGTGTCGCTTTAAAACCTGTTGCCTCTAGTGCTTCAAAACCTTGTCGCAAGGCAAAAGCAACTCCCTCTAAAGCCGCCCGCATCAGGTGCGCCTGTGTGTGATGAAGTCCAAGCCCCACCCATGCCCCGCGTACATAGGGGTCAAGGTGTGGAGTTCGCTCACCCGTGAGGTACGGCAAAAATGTCAACCCTTCACATCCTGGGGGAACAGAAAACGCTTGAGTATAGACTTGCTGCCAGCTCAAGCCGAGGATACCCCGCACCCACTCAAGCGCTAGCCCCGCATTTTGCATGGCTGCAAGCGTGTACCACTGGTTCGGTACGGCGGCTCGATAGAGATGTGTACGACCATGAGGATCGATAATGGGTTGGGAGCGAGGTGTAATGATTTGAGCGCCTGTGCCGATGGTTAGTTGAACCAAACCAGGCTCTAGTAGTCCGTTACCAAGTGCCGCCGCTGCCGTATCCGCAGCACCAGCGATAACGGGTAAACCAACTCTTAAGCCAAGATGCTCTGAAGCATCAGTTGTTAGATAACCTGCGATCGCACTAGAGGGGATAATTTTTGGTAACTGATCGCAACGTAGATTCAGCGCTGAGATTGCATCCCCAGCCCAGTTGTCCGACACAACATCGTAAAGCAAAGTACCGCTAGCATCAGATGGTTCGGTTGCAACTTCTCCAGTCATCCGTAACCGCAGCCAATCTTTTGGCTGAAGTGCCCAACGCGCTTCGGTGTAGACAGTAGGCTCGTATTCTCGTAGCCACAACAAAGTGGGGCCGGCCATTCCAGCCGTAACCGGGTTGCCCAAGCGCTCTAGAATAGCGGCATCGAGCGAATGATAAGTGTTAAGCGTGGCACTAGAGCGAGTATCTGCCCAGAGGATAGCAGGACGCAGAGGCTGACCCGACTCCGAAGCTAGGACAACACCGTGCATTTGCCCTGAAAGTGCGATCGCCTGTACTCGATCGGCATGATTTCCTACAGCCTTCCTCACAGCCGAGGCAACAGCTAACCACCAATCTTCTGGTTCCGACTCAGCCCATCCAGGGTGGGGTGAATGAACGGGATAAGAGC
>NZ_JAMPJZ010000161.1:0-2678 GCF_039961835.1 Trichocoleus sp. ST-U1 | reverse complement strand
TCATCCTTTTGGGGGCAACCAGCACCATAGCAGGCAAAGTGAAAAGCAATCATCCCTAACAGCCGTGCTTGTTCGCTAATATCATCCCCAGAAAAGTAAAAATCTTCCGGAATCGGTTTTCGTCCCCATTCACGACCCGGCCAGTCTTGGCACAGCAATGCGCCTTGGTGGGGTATCTGTCGCGGATCGCCGTTGGGAAAACCCATACCGTGACTGGCAGTGAACAGCAAACTAGGCGTTTCGCTGCCTCCTAGCAGATGTCCCAGACGCGCTTTGGTTGCTTCTTCTTTTATAATCGTTTTCACATCCCAGTTGGAATGTTCCTCAACAACCCATTCAGATAACGGCTGAATTAGGTCTTGAGTGCTGAGATTAGTGGCAGCATCTCCTGGGTTGCACACACCGAAAAAGGCAGCACTAGGGGATAGGGATAGATTGCTAGTTTCTGCTTCTACTACGCTGCGAGCGTACTGCGCGTACTCCTGTGGCGTATCAAAATAAATGCGACCTACAGCGTACTGAACGCTAAGCTGAGACTGAAACCGATAGGGAATTGTTACTGGATCTCCGACAATCATCAGGTAGTAAGGCATTTTATCTGGATCGGCAGGACCTGGCCCTACTCCCTGACGCGACAGAAACTTATTTTTTGACTCGTACTGATTTTTTGCTTTGTCGTAACGATAACCTTTAGCACCGCTATATTCCTGGTAGTAATGCTCGTGCTGCTGAGTTGCTTGGTTTTTGCGATGATCTAGCAGCTCGCTAAGTGCCTCTCGGATTGCCGGATCGGCATCGTAAGCGAAGATTACTCCCCAACCTGTTTCTGCGAGGTTTTTGGGGTCTACTCCCTCTATAGGAGCAAAGTCAGGCTCTTCTTTTTGTCGCTTTTTGAACTGGATATCTTCTAATTGTTCTGGATCGAATTCTTCACCTTGGGCAATCTTAGATACTTGCTCTGCGCTCAAAGGAGGTAGCAAATAATCGCCGCTTGCTCCATCAATTCCATTGAAGAATAGCAGGTCTTCAGACATCTCTTTGGTTCCTGGTTGGTTGGGCGAATAATAAGAATTTAATTTTTGAGCCAAACAGATAAAAACCCCAAAAACCTTTAAAACAGGGACTTTCTGAGTTTCTATCCGTTATCGCAGGCAAATAAATTTGGTCTAACCCTAGCGGTTACATGGGATAAGCTGCCGACCATACGGCATGAGCGACTTCCGGCTTGGCAATGTCGCAATGGGCACCACTGGTTGGTCCTCCCAGCTCTACGTTACAAATAAACTTGCCGCTTTCTAGGTTGTAGATTTTGCCCGGTTTAAAATCATAAGAGGCATCGCAGGGGAGCATATTCGTGTTTTCCGCTCCCAGGTCATCTCCGCCTAGACCAAAGCTGCCAATTCCGCCATATTTAGGCAATTGACCGGGGGCAAAGTCCACACTACTAAAGACAATCTTTCCAGCCAGGGGGTATATCTTGCCGACTGCATAGTCGAACTCAGATTGGGTCGTAACGATCGGACCTGCGACTTTACCTTGAGCGATGATTGAGTGAAAGTAACCAGGATGATTGCGTTCGTATGAAATCTTTGAACAGTAAGACCAGAGCGATACAGCCCCTTGTACCAACACCAAAGAATCCACTGGGCGGACTAACGTGCCCTTCCCTTGCGAACCGTTCAGGATGGCAGAGACAACAACGCATCCAAAGCTGTGACCCATCAGGTGGAACCTCACAGTTGGAGCAGCCTTCTCTTGAAGTGCTTTTAACAAGTTGAACCCGGCGCTTTCACCGATTTGGCGAGCGCGATCTTTCATTTTCCAATAAGACAGTAACCTCAGGGGGTTTAAAACCTTATCCAAGACCGAACTACTGTCGATGCTGAAACTTACTGGTTCATCTTTACTCGCTTCATAGATGGCTTCTGGATCGAAACCTTCCCAATCCGAACCTGGTGCCCCACCCTCACCTTCGCTACCCAAACCAGCCTCTTGGTTCAACACTTGGTAGGCGCTCAGTACCTCTGGCGGTAAGGTATCGGGTGCGCTGTCTTCCATCGCCGACCTGAGAATTATTTGTAGGGCTTGCCGCGCTTCCTCAGTGTTGGCAATGCGATCGGCATACTCATCGACTAACCGATCAACTGGATCTTCGTCGTTCACGTCAAAGGACACCGAAGAACTTGTCAATTCTTCATCACCCCAAGGCTTGCTGGGCCAGTGCAGTCCGATGAGTAAGGGACGAAATTCCGGTCGCGCCTGTTTGATTTTTTCAATATCAGCCGTTTGCCCTGCCATTGCGCCAATCCAGTCGTTGTACTGAGATCGCGCTGCGGGAACGTCACCCAACCACCCGTGGCTCATGATGAATACATCTGTGATTGGTTCGCTAGCCAGCGCTTCCAAGATTTTTTGGCTCATTAACCCGCCAGATTCATTGCGTTCTTTGCCTGTGGCATCAAAGGATAGCAGGTAATACTTTAAAGAAGTTCCGGCTACTGTTTCGATTGGCATCTATAAATTCCATTCATCAAATATTTCTATCCAAAGCTTGATGTCAATAGCCAAGAACGAACACCGCTTGTAAAAAAACTTTGCAAAGCCTTGCTCAGGTAGTACCTATTTCAGTTAGGGTCAGTTCACTGGGAAAGTGGTTTTTCAACTGACTGATAGTGCAG
>NZ_JAMPJZ010000160.1:0-2867 GCF_039961835.1 Trichocoleus sp. ST-U1 | reverse complement strand
CCCCCTTATTCACCCGAACTCAACTTAATTGAAATCTTATGGAAGTTTATGAAATATGAATGGATAGAGATAGAGGCTTATCGGGACTGGAAAAGTTTAGTAAAGTATGTCAAGAATGTGCTAAAAAAAGTCGGAACCGAATATGTAATTAATTTTGCTTAAGCACTTATCTATATAAAAAACTCTTAAAAAAATAAATTATAATACCACCGCCTTGAGTTTTCACTGAATTTATCCTTAAATTCACAGAAACTTCACACTATTTTGGGAGAAGGTTGTAATAACTTTATACAAAAGTTTATACAGTTGAGAAAAATGTAGCAGAAAATACGGAGAAAGAGATCACCATGAAAAAACAAATTCTAGCCACAGGATTTGTTCTTTTTTCTTTCCTATTGCCACTTAAGGCAGTAGCGGCATCCTTTGATAGAATTTACGTCTTTGGTGACAGCCTCTCCGATACTGGAAATGTTTTCAATCTAACGGGAGGATCTTCTCCCAAAGCTCCACCCTACTATCAGGGACGCTTTTCTAATGGCCCGATTTGGGTAGATGCTCTGGCAAATAAGTTGGGATTAGCTCCGGCTCTGGTCACTGCGGGAGCCGGAGCTAACTCTAGCGACGGTATTAACTTCGCTTTCGGTGGTGCTACCTCAGGAACCAATAACGTCGCTGGTCCGTTACCGGGATTGCAAACGGAGATCGATTGGTTTAAGAGTGGTTTGGCGAAAACCAAGCAGTCTGCTGACTCAGAAGCTCTATATATAGTATGGGCTGGTGGTAATGATTACCTCGGTGGTGGCGTTACAGATCCAACTGAGCCTGTCAAGAATATATCGGCAGCGGTAACATCGCTTTTCAAAATCGGCGCTCGAAATTTCCTCGTGGCTAACTTACCAGATTTGGGCAAGGCTCCTGTTGGTCTTAGTGGCGGTATTGCCGTGTCCAACGGTCTCAACCAGTTGACCGAATTCCATAACTCGGGCTTGAGCTATAGTCTCGGTGAATTGAGCAAGTCATTAGACGGAATCAAGCTCAAATCTCTCGATATCAATTCTTTATTTAACAATGTCATCGCAAATAAAGAGAAATTTGGTTTCACAAATGTGACTGACTCTTGCCTAACCAACTACGAGGGTCCCCAAGATTCCACCTACGATATATGCGATAACCCAGACAGTTATTTGTTCTGGGACAACATCCATCCCACAGCCGCTGCTCATAAGCTAGTGGCAGACTTAGCATTTGCAGCGCTGACACCCGCATCCGAACCTCAAAAAAGCGTTCCGGAACCGGCTTCGACATTGGGGATATTAGCCTTCGGGGCTTTAGGAGCAGGTTCGCTGAAGCGGCGCAAACCGAAAAAAGCCAGCTCAATCAAGACTGAAGTATAAAGGATGAAGACTCAAGGATGAAGGCGTTCCTGTTGAAGTCAAATGCACCGTTCATCCTTGATATTTTACACTTGATACTTTTTGGATTTTAGGGGCTTCTGACTTCAAATTATATTTGTTAAATTGAATAAAATTATCAATAATTTAGGTAGTTAATATTAATTTTACGTGATTAATGATGTGTTTTTAACTCCCAATAAATGTTAAATAATTGAATAGAAAAACTATTGAGTGAAGATAATTGGCAGAAAAAGGGAATTATGCAAGGTTTCTCATTCCCCAGCAGGTAGAGCAGTTGAAACATCAATGATTTAAATTTATTTAACAAGTTTTAGAGGGGCAAGGAAATATCCTAATAATCTTAATAATTGATGAAAATAAGCGATCACAAAAAAAGGGATGAGATGGATGATGCCCAACCAGTCTTGCATTGGAAACATAGGCAAGATTGACAATAGGATTGTAGCGATCGCATCTAATAGATTAATTGGCCTGATTATCTTACCGTTAACCTTTGAAGTCCATAAATATTGCAGAATATCTCCAAGCTGGAGATAGGGGGATCGACCGGAAATTGCCACTCATATAATTAGAGAATGACAAGCCTTGGGCGTTCCCATACCTCTACAAATGTAAAAATTTCTATTGTCTGTTACCTAGAATGGCAGAAGAGTGATAGCAGAGAAATGTATCTTTAGAGGGAAAAATTTTTAGCTGTCAAATAGCAATTTAGTAAAAGACTAACTGACAAATAAACTTATTCGCTAGCCTGACTACAGAAAAAACACAATGTCCTTCCAAAAAGTGTTTTCTAGCCTGAGGGCAGTATTTCTTGTGAGTGCGTTACCCCTCAGCGCGATCGCTGGGTTGCCAACAGCAGTAAAAGCAGCAAGCTTATCGCCTCAGAATTTTAATGAAATTTATGTTTTTGGTGACAGCCTTTCAGATGATGGAAATCTGTTTGATGCTACAAAAGGGTATATTCCGCCAAGCCCGGTTTACTCTGATGGACGTTTTTCCAACGGTCCAGTTTGGGTAGACTATCTCGCCCAATATTTAGGATTAACTTCCAATACAGATATTAATCTCGCTTACGGTGGTGCAACTACGGGAAACAGTAACGTCTTGAACAATATCGTTCCTAGTGTAGTGCTGAATTTACCGGGCTTGCAGCAGCAGATTAATAACTTCAAAAAAGCCAATTTACCGGCTAATCCGGATGCGTTATATATCGTATGGGCGGGTGGCAATGACTACATCGGTGGTGGCGTAACCAATGCTGCTATACCAGTCGGAAATTTATCGACAGCAGTAACGTCGCTTGCTACATTCGGCGCTAAAAATATCATGGTGGTCAACTTGCCAGATTTGGGGGAACTTCCGGACACCCGGACAAGCTCGAATTCAGCCAACCTCAGTGTCTTGACGGCGACTCATAACTCCGGCTTAGCCGCAAGCCTCAATGGTTTGAGC
>NZ_JAMPJZ010000159.1:0-3121 GCF_039961835.1 Trichocoleus sp. ST-U1 | reverse complement strand
TGGTCTTGGCTCAAGAGCCGCATCCGCAAACAACTCGACCAGTTTAATTGTTTGCGAGATGCAATCGAGCATGTCTTATGCTTGTCGTCCTAATTACCTTGGCGATTGCTATATCTTGTCACCCGCCTCAAAAAATGCTTTTCCCTAGATCCCACCGGATTGTTACCCAATGAGGATTTTAATCAACTTTATGCGGCAATCCAATCGGGGCATCCTGATTAGTCATTAGCCATTCACTAAATAATAACTAGGGACTCATCAGGCATGATTGTTTAAAACTTATAACTCATCACTGCGATCGCAGTGCCATTTTCTGGCAAATCCGTTGATTTAACCGTCAAAGTATCACTATTGACCCGACGCACCGGCATTCCATCCATCAATGCCAAAAATTCATCCACGGAGACAATATCGCAACTCGCAGCATCGGCGGCTTGGGTACGGTAATGCGTGGGAATCACCAATTTGGGATTGAGGACTTGTACTGCCTGCATGGCTTCTTGAGGCGTGTAGGCTTTGTCACTTCCGCCTACGGGTACTAACAATACATCGGGACGTCCCATCAGGATTTTTTGCTCAATATCAATCGGTGCAGCAGCACCGCCTAAATGCAGAATATTGATTCCTCCTTGCGTCCAACGCCAAGCCACGTTCGTGCCAAACCGGCGTCCACCGTTGCGATCGTGGTTAATGCTCATTCCTTGAATTTTTAGGTTGTCAACTTGGTAAACTCCCGGTTTATATAAAAACTGGGGATTCCCTGGCAACCCTTCCACCGCCCCTTCATCAAGTAATAGGCTGCTGACTAACACTAAATCCGCTGGCACCTTCGATGAACGATACCCAGCCGTACAGCCCAGCTTCTGAAAGGGATTCGCCAAGACTCGTTTACCACTTCCAGTAAACAAAAAGCTGGTATGCCCCAGCCATTTAACAGACACAGATCCACCAGGTGTTGCCGCCTGATAAGTCTGAAATCCAGAAGCCAAGCCTGTTCCTAATGCTGTAAGCAAACCCGCCCCAGCATAGCGCATCAACTGTCGCCGTTTCATCAGAATTTAGTCCTCAGTCATTAGTCATTAGTCCTTTGCTAATCGCTAATGCTTAATTGACCAATGAACAATTAGCCATTAGCCATTAGCACTAAAGCGATTCCAGGAAGTTTCGCAGCAGTTGCTTTCCTGAAGCCGTCAGAATACTCTCCGGATGGAATTGGACGCCCTCAATATGCGGATAGTTCCGATGCCGGACGCCCATGATGGTTCCGTCGTCTACCCAAGCCGTAATTTCCAGGACATCTGGGCAGCTGTGTCGGTCAATCACCAAACTATGATACCGGGTAGCGGTAAAGGGATTGTCTAATCCTCGAAATACGCCGACACCTGTGTGATGAATTGGAGAAGTTTTGCCATGCATCAACATGGGTGCAGAAACAATTTCACCGCCGAATACTTGACCAATGCCTTGATGTCCCAGGCAAACGCCCAAAATGGGTACCCCGGAACCCATCTTTTGAATTAACTCCAGGGAAATTCCGGCATCTTCTGGACGCCCTGGTCCCGGCGAAATCACAATTCCATCGGGTTTAAGCTTTTCGATTTGCTCAAGGGAGATTTGGTCATTGCGATACACCTGAATTTCAGATGCTACGGGCAGTTCAGCGCCAAGTTCTCCCAGATACTGCACCAAGTTATAGGTAAAACTGTCGTAATTATCAATAACCAGAATCAAATGTAAACTCCTTGTGAGTCAGAAGCCTTCAACTCAAAACTCAAAACTACTTAGCGCAGCATCAACTGAATCCGAATTACAAGGGGTGGCAAAAGCAGCGAACCAGCGACCAATACCGACACGAGTGCCGAAACCAGAACGGCACCAGCAGCACAGTCTTTAGCAATTTTGGCAAGCTCATGGTAAGCCTGCTTAACCGTTAAGTCAACAACTGACTCAATTGCCGTATTCAATAACTCCAGCGCCAACACTAGCCCAATTGTTATTCCAATCACCGCCATTTCGACTGCCTTCAACTGCAAAAAGACACCCAAACCAATGGCTAGGGTGCCTATAACTACATGGATGCGAAAGTTGCGTTGGGTAATAAAGGCATATCGAAGTCCGGCCCAAGCATATTTAAAACTAATTATTAAGTTCGGCGCAATTCGCCAAGCTAAATCCCGGTTTGGTTTCACTACATCTGAGTGGTTCAAAGAAGGTGTGGAAATTTCTTGAGACATGGCAAGGGTTTTACGGGGCTGAAGGGCATGAACCATCGCTCCGGCTGGCGCGTGGGCGAAACTTGAATCTAAGTCTTGAATCTAAGTACAGATGAAGGCTATTGGGTATAGCTAGGCTAGATAGTAAGACCAATAACCTGGAGTAAAGTTTCCTGCTGGTTCAACATTTTAGTCAGGCTATCTTCATCGGGATGATCCCAGCCGAGTAGATGAAGCAAACCGTGAGCCGCTAACCAGGCTAGCTCTGTTTTTAAGGGATGTTCCTGTTGTTGAGCCTGCCGAGTCGCAGTCTCAACGGAGATGGCGATATCACCAAGATACAGAGGTGTATCCTCTAAAAAATCCATCGGCTGAGGACAGTCTACCTCTAAGGATGCAAAAGCTAATACATCTGTCGGTTTATTTTGATGACGATACTGGGCGTTGAGGGTCTGTATTTCTTTATCGTCCGTGAGGCGCAAACTCAGTTCATAGGCATCCGCTTGAGGAAGATCTAGATGCAGCGTTTCCATCCAACGATGGAACCAAGTTTCCCAAGTTTCAGGTGAAATTTCTTCTTGGGCACTGGCATCTGCTGGATTGGACGAGAAGAAATAGTCTTGGATGCTAACTTCTATGTTTATGCCCATACAACTGTGTTCCGGATTAACGAGTCAGGTAAGAAAGACCGATCAGCAGCGCCACAAGACCAATCGTTGACAGGGCAAAATGTTTTAACGAAGTGCCTCCTTTTCGTACCATGTTTCGCATTGCCAGCTTTACGTAGCTGGGTTGAGGCTCTGTCGAGGCGGGTGTCGATTCAGAAATGGGTTCTGGAGTTTGTGATGCCGCTTGTGGCGTTGACGAGGAGTTACTCATAAGGATAATTACTGAAGACTCAAAAGTGG
>NZ_JAMPJZ010000158.1:0-3348 GCF_039961835.1 Trichocoleus sp. ST-U1 | reverse complement strand
CTAGCGTTGTGGAACCACACCGACTCCATCCCGAACTCGGAGGTGAAACGCAACTGCGGCGAAGATACTCGGTGGGTGACTGCCTGGGAAAATAGCTCAGTGCCAGGTTGATTATCAAAAAGCTCTCTTGCCGAATAATGATGCAAGAGAGCTTTTTTGCTTTTTGTATTGGGGGATAAATACTTTTGCTTAATTTCTTGAATAACCTTTAACCTAGAATTGTTGAACGAGAGATTGAGCTGTGGATGCCATATTAGAGCGATCGCATGAATTAAAACAAGCTTTAATTGAGTTTGTCTTGGAGGCGGAAGGAGAGCTGGCGCAATCGCTAGAAGCTTATGCCGCTGCTCAGCCACACCGAGAGCGTCAGGATATTGCACAAAGAGACCTAATTATTGATACCTTCTTGACTGAAGGAAAAGTAGGGGATGGGGATAAAGACGTTTTGGATTTGTTTCTGGAGAGCCAGCCAGAATTGTCCGAAAACGATCGCAACTTAGTCGGTAGCTGGCGGTGTAGCTTCATTGGCTTGTTTGCTACGCTCCAAGTCTTACCAGATGGCTTTGAGTTGATGAACTGGCTGACTGCTAAGCGCTACATCGTCAAGCCAAACACGCTTCTAACGTGGCAGGAGATGAGCCGGTTTAAAGAGGGAGAAATTTTACTCACTCGCATTGCACCTGTAACCGAGAGCGTCTGGATGTTTTCTGGCCCTTGTATCCCAATGGGGAGATTAGGAAAACCCAAGCTGGCGGTGGCAATCGGAAATTTTAAGGAAAATTACAACAAGTCGCTTTATAGTGACGCTCCAGAACTTCTAGAACTGGCATGGCAATCAGTAGAACAATATCACCAGGATTTTCTGAGCTTTTTTGGTAGCGACGAAGTCGTAATGCCTGGGTACCAGATGAATAAGAGGATAGAAGAATTTCAGGAATTACTAACTAAGAAACGCTTAGCAGCGGCAGGCATTGATGAAAATAAATCGCTCTCGGAAATAGCCGCAGAAGCTGGGGTTACAGAAGAGGAAATGAAAGCAGCCGCAGAAGAATCAGGTGCCGATTCAAAAGCGATCGCTCAGATGTTTGACAGCAAAAACCCAACTAAGATGGTGACACCTAAAGTTGAGTTGCCTGCAAATCTCAAGAAAGCCGAACAGCTAACAGCCCTCACCCATCCTCGTTGGGGTCAAATATTTCTGCCTACATACAGCCGGTTCAAGGCAATGCTAGAAGCAGAAGACTGGCAGAACAACATTGAAAACACTGAGAAGCTGGTTCGTCAGTATCTAGAAGACTCGACGATTAATGCCTTCATTTGGCATCGCTTAGCCGAAACTTATCCAGCCCAAATGGAAAAGCTGTTGAAAACAGTGTTACAGCGTCCAGAATTGAAAATTGACCGCGATTTAGACGCTTTACTCCAAGAATATAACAAGGCGTTAGAGCCTGATTTACCGGAGATTGCCAGTGTGCCAGTGCATTTACATGATTTATTTCAGGAAGCGCTGGCAGATGTTAATAAATCAAAATCTAAGGGCAAGAGTAAAAAGAAGATAGGAATAGGCTTTCAAAAGTAGCGATTGGGGCTGAAGTGGTTACTGTAGCACTTCTCAGTTGGATGGAATGTATTGGGGTTCTAAGGTTTGGTAGGGGCTTTTTGATTGCCATGCCCCTACAGATGTATCGCAACCCAATCGAGAACTGCTATAACTCCAGTGCTATCTTCAGTGTCAGCAATTGGTAGAATCACTATTTGCAACTTCATCCCAGTCCCTCTTCATGCCAGCCGCAGTTGTCACGCTAAAAAACACTGAAAATCAGGATCGTTTAATCATTCAGAATCCCGCAGCAGGGCTATCCTTGCAGGGACGTATTCGGGTACCAGGGGATAAATCTATCTCCCACCGGGCTTTGATGTTGGGAGCGATCGCCCAAGGAGAAACCACCATTCAGGGACTCCTCTTGGGAGAAGATCCCCGCAGCACTGCTAGCTGTTTTCGGGCGATGGGTGCCAAAATTTCGGAACTGAATACGGAAATGGTGCGAATTCAGGGCATCGGACTCGGCTGCCTACAAGAACCAACCTCAGTCTTGGACGCCGGTAACTCAGGTACTACCTTGCGGCTGATGCTGGGGCTTCTCGCCTCTCATCCGGGACGTTTTTTTGCTGTGACGGGGGATAGCTCGCTGCGCTCGCGCCCAATGTCTCGCGTTGTTAAACCGTTACAAGAGATGGGCGCTCAAATTTGGGGACGTCAGAACGACTCTTTAGCGCCTCTAGCAATTCAAGGACAACAACTGCGACCGATTCACTATCACTCTCCGATTGCTTCAGCACAAGTCAAATCTTGTATCCTCCTAGCTGGATTGATGGTGGAAGGACAAACTACCGTTACCGAACCCGCCCTCTCCCGCGACCATAGCGAACGGATGCTCAAAGCTTTCGGGGCAGAACTCAGCATCGATCCAGAAACCAATAGCGTCACCATTACTGGCTCAGCCAAGCTGCAAGGGCAGCCGGTGGTTGTGCCTGGGGATATCAGCTCAGCTGCCTTTTGGCTGGTTGCTGGGGCGATTGTACCGGGTTCGGAGTTGTGCGTGGAAAATGTAGGGGTCAATCCCACCCGCACCGGCATTCTGGAAGCTCTGGAGAGGATGGGCGCTGACATTCAGATGGAAAATCAGCGGATTGTCGCGGGTGAGCCAGTAGCAGATTTGCGGGTACGTTCCAGTGCCCTTAAAGCATGTGAAATTGCTGGCGATCTAATTCCTCGCCTGATAGATGAGATTCCGATTTTGGCTGTAGCGGCAGTGTTTGCCCAAGGAACTACTGTAATTCGAGATGCAGCAGAGTTGCGGGTCAAAGAAAGCGATCGCATTGCCGTTATGGCATCTCAGCTCAACCGCATGGGTGCCAAGGTTACAGAAAGACCCGATGGGTTAGAAATTACGGGGGGCACTCCTCTCATCGGCACTGATGTTGATAGTCATACCGACCATCGAATTGCCATGAGTTTAGCAATTGCTGCCCTTAATGCAGAAGGCACTACCACAATTGGGCGTGCGGAAGCCGCGGCTATTTCTTACCCTGACTTCTTTCAATCCTTAATCGGGATTATCAAGTGATATTTAAGCTCAGATGCTTACAGCATTTGCGTTTTCACCCTAGTTAACCTGAGTTCGGGTTAAGCCGAAGGGAGGAAAAACGCATTGATATTGAGAGAGGGCTTCTTATACCAGTTTCCAATGAAGATGCACTAAATTGAAGAAAGCAACAGGGTAGGTGTAGGAATGGCAAATCAGTTCAAAGTGGCAGTCCAAGAGACAACGGAAGAACTGCAACATC
>NZ_JAMPJZ010000157.1:0-3429 GCF_039961835.1 Trichocoleus sp. ST-U1 | reverse complement strand
TGAGTTTCTCGGCTTAAATCTCTAATAAATCTCATAAGTCTCTTGTTTTCTTGACTTTTGTTTTAGCTTATTCTACTTTTTATTATGTGTAATTTATTTTACATAAGCACTTATAAACCAACTATTCAAAAACAGGTAGTTGTTGGAGGCATAACGAATATAGAAGAATTAGAGCAGCACTTAGCTTTGAAAGAGCAAGAAATTGAGCAGATATCCCATGAATTGCTGCTCCTAAGCGAAGAAAATGCTTCTCTTAAAGCTGAGCTAGAAAATCTTTTACGTCCTCCATCTTAGATTCAGCTATTACCTCCACAATGTCTAAAAAAGGGTGGGTTGGAAAACCCACCCCACAAGTGATTTGATTACCTCAAGGAGGAGGTACAGGCTTGTGCATCTTGCCAAAGCTTGAAGAGGAAGAATTCAGCGCGATCGCTCATTGCAGTCACAAAAACGCCCTCTCCATTTTTCGAGCCTCCGTCCACCCAGCTACCGTGCAGGCTGACTTCAACGTACTCAGCATCGCAAGCACACAAGCCAATAATTTCCGAACCTTCCTGCTGCGCTTCCTCTAGCAACCGTCCGATTTCTGGCAAACTAGCCGGAAGTAAGAAGGAAGCGGTGCTGGGTTCGACTGAGATGGGGGTACCCACTCGCAGCGCTAAAATCACCCGCCGTGTCACCCACTCTTCCAGAGATTGAGCCAGACACTCCAAGTAAAAGCCGTTTTCTGTGTAAGTTAATTTCAGCATTGCTTGGTGTCTCCTTACAAATCCAGGTGATCGTGCTGTTCGCGCCAGAACTGTTCGGCAAAGGCAACAGCAGGGTGCATGGGGGCTTTAGGCTGGGTACGAAGGGGCATTCCCGCTTGAGTCGGAGTGCGATCGCCTTTGCGTTGGTTGCACCTTTCGCAGGCGATAACTACGTTGTCCCAGGTGTGTTTCCCGCCCTTTGATAAGGGAAGGACGTGATCGATCGTCAACTGTTTCGTGTTGCCGCAGTATTGGCAGGTGTGGTGGTCTCTCCGCAGCAATTCCCGACGGTTCACTGGGGGAACCTTCCAAACTCGCTCTGCACTCGTGATGGTGAGGCGAATTTGTTCTGGCACCTCGATCACCACGCTGGGCGATCGCACTTGCCAGCCAGGTGCATCGCTAAACTGCAAAGGTTCGGCTTTCCCACCGATCAACAGAGCGATCGCTCGCTTAATATTGACCCGGCTTATGGGCAAGTAGTTCTGGGAAAATACGACTACCGACCTACCTAACACGTCAGTTGCGCTTGTCACGACTTGGCTCCTCATACAATTAACCCCCGCCTCTGGTAATTAGAAGCGGGGGTTGGAAAAACTTTTTGAGTCTTCTCGTCCTATATTGGTACGGCTACTTTTAGCCTGTACCTCCCGCTTTGTTTGTTTAGTTTGGGTTCTGCAAACCGCAGACTCCCACCATTATTGCGATCCAAAATTTGATCGATCTCCGTACCTCGTCTCTGACTACCATATCCACCCATAAAAAGAAACTCCACGCCCGCACAGGCTGATTCCCAACTCGTTAAAGAGTCGGAATGGCTGGCTGAGATGGAGAAAGCAGGTATATGTGTCACAGGAAGGCTTCTTGAACGGTTTAACTTGAATCTGGCTTTCAATATACTACACTTGTATTACTAATCTGTCCACAAATTTTAGGAGAAAAAATCATGCGTACCCTACCTCGCACCTCAACCACTGAAATGGAAGTCACCAGCATACGCTTGGAGAGAGAACTGAAGGAAGAACTCAAAGAACTCGCAGGTCATCAGGGATATCAAGCTTTGATTCGAGATATCCTCTGGAACTACGTGCAGCAGAAATCCGATGATTATAAACCTCAATTCTCTAGGTCTGATATCCTCTCTAGCGTCCCCGCGACAGCGCAGCAAGAACAACGCTGTGTACTGACAGGCAAGTTTATCCAAGCGCAGGAGCCAATGTTATTAGGATTTACCAATCACGGCGATCTAGTTCCTTTAAGTGTTGAGAGTTTGTCATCGAGATAGGCTTTTGGTGTCTTCAAATTAACGTCAGCGCAGCATAAACAAAAGCGATCGCACTTTATCCCAGTACAAGGTAAAAAGTGCGATCGCTCTCCAGCTAATGACGAATGGCTAATTGTTCGTTGCCATTTACTGCTTAGACATCCTGTTCGCTTAAATCGCGGGTCATGTGGTCAAAGGGCTGATCTACAAATGCTGTATTTGCAACTCCAGCCGCAGCCACTTGTTCTTTCACAATGTCCTTCATGATTTGGATGCCCATTACGGTCGGACCAATCGGCACTCCCAAAGAGTTGTAAGTTTCCCGAAGACCTTGCAGCACCCGCTCATCCAGCACATTCGTATCACCTGCAACCAACGCATAGCTGGCATAGCGCAGGTAATAGTCCATATCTCGCAGACAAGCAGCATAGCGACGAGTCGTATATGCATTTCCGCCTGGTCGAATCAGTTCGGGCAGTTCTTCAAACAGCCGTGATCCCGCCTGCTTCACAATCGAAGCTGCATTGGAGTTAATCACAGCAGCCGCTTGGACTCGTGCTGTGCCGGTTTCAAAATAAGATTTCAGGGAATCTACGGCATTGCGATCCAGGTAACGACCCGTAACATCGTAATTTTTAATCAGGTTTGTGACTGCGTCGCGCATGAAATTGCTCTCCCAACAACAAGCTATATAGATAATTTTCTATTGTTTAGTGTGCTGTTGCATACCCAGTTTCTAGGGTGTAGTTTACAACAACAAACACTTTCATTAGCATATATCCATCTCCACAAGCATCTCCACATTGTTGAGAGCGATCGCAGCAATTTTTAGCGGGCAATTTTTTCTGGGGTGCTGCTGTAAGCCTTCTGACGCATCTGGTTGCCATCCCGTGACCGACCCGTAGAGCCAGCTTTTCGACGGCTCACCGGCTTCAACCAACAAACCCCTCTCATGGGCACTGGCAGTAATGTCAGTTCTTCTGGATATCGCGGCTGCGGATCGTTGAGCAACCAAATGGGCGGCACCATCATCGGGTCATATTCAGCAATAATATCAACCACCCCAGGACGCTGCTTTAGCTCCACTCTCGTCCCAGGACGATACTCAAACGCCTCTTGTTCGTCAAAATCTTGATCAAAATCCGTATTTAAATTAAACATCATGCTTCCCCCCGCACAAAAGTAGCCAAAGCTACTGATTAGTAAAATTGTTGCCGCCTATAAGATTTTTTTGTAAATCTCGCTACAATTTTTAACTTTTTCTCGCTTTAAGTCAAACGGCAACTGCCTTATTCTGTATAGCTGAATACAAAATCTCCTGGCACCTATCCCTAGGATGATCCAGTACATCGATGCCTTACGTCTTGAAAAAAGGCTGAAGACTGTTAGCGTAGCGGCGCGTAAGCGCCAACTGGG
>NZ_JAMPJZ010000156.1:0-3452 GCF_039961835.1 Trichocoleus sp. ST-U1 | reverse complement strand
TTCGACAATGAATATGATTTAGCCCTTGCTGTAATGGACGGCATGGAATCACGGAGTGAACAAGGGGGATATACGTTAGAGCGTTTTAGGTTTAAATCATCCTAGCTACTTATGCTGTACGAGCAAATGATCGTCAAAGAAAATATGTACAAGTCCTTTCTGAAGCACGAGTGGGGACTTGATTCAGGCAAAATGTCTGCATGAATCTTATCCGTAGTGCCACATTCGGGATGAGAAGTTAATGCTGGGCGATCGCACTCTCTTAAGCGAGGGGCGGCAATGGTGGTCAACCAGGTTAGGTAGTATGGGATAGCCTTGCTAAAATACGCTCTTGCGTCGCATCCCTCCAGTTGAACCATGACCACCACTACTGACTTCCTTAGCCACCTCAACCCCTCCCAGCGCCGCGCTGTTGAGCATTTCTGCGGGCCTTTGCTGGTTGTTGCCGGTGCTGGTTCCGGCAAAACGAGGGCGCTAACTTATCGAATTGCCAATCTCATTTTGAAGCACCGGGTCGATCCGGAAAATATCCTGGCGGTGACTTTTACCAACAAAGCCGCACGGGAGATGAAGCAGCGGATGGAAAAGCTGTTTGCCGAACAGCTTGCTGAAAAAGAATATGGGAAGCCGCTGACAGCGTTACCAGCGGATGAACAGACGAGATTGCGATCGCGCGTTTACAAAATTTACATCAAAGACTTGTGGATTGGGACTTTCCACAGTCTCTTCTCTCGTATTCTTAGATACGATATCGAGAAATATCAAGACGAAAGAGGACGCAAGTGGAGCCGCAATTTTTCAATATTTGATGAATCCGACGCTCAAAGTTTGGTGAAAGAGATTGTCACCAAACAAATGAACCTGGATGAGAAAAAGTTTGAGCCGCGTTCGGTTCGTTATGCCATCAGCAACGCCAAGAATCAGGGATTTTCCCCCAAAGAATTTGAGGCGGAACAGGCGAACTATCGCGGACGGGTAATCTCGGAAGTTTACAGCAAATACCAAGATAGACTGGCAGAAAATAACGCGCTTGACTTCGATGATCTAATTGCGATTCCGGTAAAGCTATTTCAACAAAACGAGCAAGTCTTGGGTTACTGGCATCGAAAATTTGGTCACATTTTGGTAGATGAATATCAAGATACAAACCGGATTCAGTACGATCTGATTCGCCTGCTGACGACGAATGGAGAAACTAGAAAGAATGAGTGGGATTGGAAAAATCGCTCGGTTTTTGTTGTCGGTGATGCGGATCAATCTATTTACTCTTTCCGCATGGCAGATTTCACTATCTTGCTAGAATTTCAAGAAAATTTTGGGGATGGTTTGCCGGATGACGATACGCGAACGATGGTAAAGCTGGAGGAAAATTATCGCTCTAGGGAAAATATTCTCCAAGCGGCAAATAAACTCATTGAAAATAATACTCAGCGGATTGATAAAATTCTCAAAGCGACACGCGGGGCAGGCGAACAAATTTTTTGTCACAAAGCCGACAACGAGATTACAGAAGCTGAGTTCGTCGTGCATCAAATTCGCAACCTGAAACATAAAGATCCAGAGTTAGACTGGGGGAGTTTTGCTATTCTCTACCGCACGAATGCTCAATCTCGTGCTTTTGAAGAGTGCTTGGTGCGTGCGGGTGTTCCCTACAACATTGTTGGGGGTTTAAAATTTTACGACCGCAAAGAAATTAAAGATGCGATCGCGTATCTGCGGCTCATTGTGAATCCAGCGGATGCGCTGAGTTTGTCGCGAATCATTAATACTCCACGGCGCGGTATTGGCAAAGCGACCTTGGATGCGATCGCCGGTGTCGCCCAAGAATTAGGCGTATCGATGTGGGAAATCCTCAAAGACGAAACCTCTGTGAAGACTTTAGCTGGACGGGCGGCGAAGTCTATCAACAGCTTTGTGCAGATGATTTGCCACTGGCAGCTACAATTGGACACGCTGCCAGCTTCGGAAATCGTGCAGGGAGTGATGCAAGATTCTGGTTATATTCAGGATTTGAAAAATCAAGGCACCGACGAATCGCAAAACCGATTGGAAAACGTCCTCGAACTCAAAAACGCTGTCCTGCAATTTGAGGAAGAAAACGAAGATTCAAGCTTAGAGGGTTTTCTCGCAAGTGCTTCCCTATCTTCTGATTTGGATGATGTGAAAGAAGAGCGATCGCGCTTGTCGCTGATGACGTTGCACTCTGCCAAAGGACTAGAATTTCCAGTCGTCTTTTTAGTAGGAATGGAGCAAGGATTGCTTCCTCATACTCGGACTCTCAACGATCCGGCGCAGCTGGAAGAAGAACGCCGCCTCTGTTATGTGGGCATCACCCGCGCTCAAGAACGACTCTATCTCACCCATGCCCGCGAACGTCGCCTCTGGGGTTCCCGCGAACCAGCCATTCATTCTCAGTTTCTCAAGGAGTTACCCGCAGATTTGCTGAGTAGTAATTTACCCAAGGCAACTGCTAATAGTCGCGCTGGTATGGCGTCAACATCTCCGAGACAAATATCCAATGGTGCCAGCAATCTAGGGCAGAATTGGAGCGTGAGCGATCGCGTCCTCCACAAAGCGTTTGGTGTCGGTCAAATTACGAACATTTTCGGGCAAGGAAGCAAAATTACTCTCGCTGTGAGATTTCCTGGCATCGGTATAAAAATCATCGATCCTAAGATTGCTCAACTGCAACGAGCGGAATAAACAGTCAGGAGAGCTGATTCATTCAAAACTCAAAACAATTGATTGAGTCGTGAGTAAAATCGCCCCAAAGGAATACCACTCGAAAACTGGAGATGTTGTTACAGTCCGGAGTGCCTTGATTGAGGATGCAAAAGCTCTCGTCGATCTTCAATTTTCAGTCGCTCAGGAAGGCAAGTATATGGTGACTGAGGCTGAGGAATTTAACTTAACCAAATCGGAGGAAAAAGAAACAATTGAACAGCATTCTCAGCAACCAGGGCAGCTTTACTTGGTAGCTGAGATTAACAACACAGTTGTCGGATTTGTTGAGTTTGAGAACGGAAACCGAAGACGCACCTCTCATAGTGGGATACTCTCCATTTTTGTTGGCAGAGAATGGAGAGGAAAAGGCATCGGCTCGTTTTTGCTGCAAGAACTGCTTGATTGGGCAGCTAATGAGCCGCTGATAGAAAAAGTGACTCTAGCAGTATTCTCTACAAATCGCAGCGCGATCGCTCTTTACAAAAAATTTGGCTTTGAAGAAGAAGGAAGATGTCCTAAAAATATGAAATTAGCAATAGGTAAGTATATCGATAGTGTATTGATGTACAAATTTGTAAAAAAAATGTAGAGACGCAATATATCACGTCTCTACATAATAGACCTCCTGCATGAATCAGTGAGTATGTGCCAGTTCGTAGTTCAACAGTCCCGCAATCAAGTTGAAGCGTAAGCCAAACCGCTTTCTACGATTGCGATAGCGTCCCGAA
>NZ_JAMPJZ010000155.1:0-3712 GCF_039961835.1 Trichocoleus sp. ST-U1 | reverse complement strand
TAAAAGCTTAATTATAAAAGGATTAATTTTAAATCATTTATATCTTGACTTCGTAAATAGCGATCGCTTCGTCTTTTCCCTTCACCTTCACTGACTTATCTACCAATCCCAAGTAGAACGATTCTGGATGGTACAAACTATTCACCACTGACTCTGTTACCAAAATATTACAGTTATATTGCTTCGTTAAACCCTCCAGGCGAGAAGCTAGATTCACTGAATCGCCAACCACTGTAGAGTCAATACGGGAAGTAAATCCCACAGTACCCATCACTACCTCACCGCGATGGATACCAATACCGATAGCGATCGCTGGTAAACCTTTTTGCATCCGCGCCTCATTGAACAGGGAAAGCGTCTGTTGCATCAAAATTGCCGCACGCACCGCGGAATCAGTTCCTTCGTCATCGAACAATGCCATGATTGCATCGCCAATATATTTGTCAATAAAGCCACCACTCTCTTCAATCGGCAATCCCATACATTCCAAAAAATCATTCAAAAACGAAAATGTTTGCTGTGGCGTCATTTGTTCCGCCATTGAGCTGTAACCTCGGATATCGCAAAACAAAATCGTCATCGTTCGCGTTGCCGATACACCCACTTGAATGTTTTCAATTCCCTCTGGTGCAATAACTGCAAGAAATTTGTCCGGTACGAAATGTTCAAACGATTTCAAAGTTTTCTGTAACTTACTAAACGATGTCTGCAATGCGACTGACATCTCGTTAAAAGACTTTGCTAAAGCACCAATTTCATCAGACAAGTTAATTTCCGCACGATGATGCAAATCCCCAGCAGCAATTCTGGCAGCACTCACCTGCAAACGCTGCACTGGATCGCTCAACCGCTTTGCCAAAATATACGCATACACTAAACCAACGAAAAGTCCCACCGTACCCACCAGCAACGCCTGATTTACCGCATAGACAACAGCGCGGTTAATTTGTCGTAGCGACATCCCAATCCGCAACGTGCCGATTTTTTCACCAGATACCATTTGGACATCCGAACTTACCTCTATAATTCGTTCGCCACGCTTCGCGCGTATGCTCTCCAAAAACTTGATATCCCGCAAAGCAAATGTTTCTACAGCAGAAGACTTTTGCGATAAATCTAGGGCGGCATTCGTCACTTTTACTGGCACAATATCTGGAATGTACTGGTTTTGGAAATCGCTAGGAGACGACGCGAGGATCTGATTTTTTTTCCGAACATCAGAGACGAGAATGTATAGGAAATCCTGATTTTCTTTCATCAGCAAATCCAGATCCACGCGGATTTGACTCCAGTTATCTTCAGAAAGTTCGTTCGCTAAGGCATAAGCTGATAGCTTGACTAAGGACTTTGCTTGACTCTTCTGCTGCTGGCGGTAGAGGTTACTCTCGGTCTCTGCCCAAACCCAAACGATTGAGCCAACTAGCGTGACTATCAACAGCGTTGTCGCAGTCATAATCTGGGTGCGGATTGAGTGGAAAGCAAACACTTTCATGGTGCTTCAGCGCTCGTGATTCTCATTTTTATTACATCCCACTAGCGTCATCTAGCATCCGGTTTAAGTTTTAAAATTGGTAGGTCAGTTTGAGACACTGATATTCTTGGTGTCTGATGACTGTTAATAAGTTATTCTTTCTAGACTCAAGTAGGTTCGCTCTCTAAGTTAGTCTTCTTTTTGGGTTTATTCAACTCTTTGCACTTAGCTTGAGCCTCGTTATATGCCTCCGAATAGTTTTTCCCGCCCATCATCACATTGCCGTAATACTCATGCGGTAAAGCATCATAAACAGGTAGTGCGTCATCTTCTGGATAATCTTCCTGAGCTTCTTCTACCGCTGCAATCAGTTTTTTTATGGTTAAACGTTGTGCCGGAAAGTAGTAGAGTTCTTGAGGATTTTTATTGAAATGTGGCAGAGTTGGATCGACAATACAATTATCCAGCTCCAGCCAACCATGCTCAATTGGTTTGTATGGCTGATCATCCCAAACTAAAAACCCTTGAACATACATACACCCTTCAGTTAACAAGGCTGCTTTATAGGCATTGTCAAAAGGAGTTTTCGCTTTGCTTTTAATGCGTTTAGACAGTTCTGTTGAAAGAGTTTCATCTAATGGTTTGCTCATATAAAATCCTTAAAAACAGTTGATATCTTCTGGAAATTTGGTTGTGATAGTTGTGTATTAATTTCTATCAAAAATTGGACGAAATTTCAACCACGAATGTCACCCATCTCTGTTTGCTCAAAGAGAAAGATTTCTCTTCCCTATCTTGACACTTAGAACCAAAAGCGAGTGTCAATGGGCCACCCATTTTTGCGGGGATAGATTCTTGGTTATCGCCCCATCTAGTTGCCAGCAAAATGTCGCAGTCGCGCAGGTCGGCGGCTGCCAAGCGGACTGGATTAGAGGGGTCACGGGAAATGGGTGCCTTCCCTTGAACCACAATTTCGCCATTAACGGGCAACTGAACACCCGCGAAGGCTAAAACATCGCGCACGCGCACTCCGTGAAGTTTGACTTTGCCAGTAGGCCAGCCCATTCTATACCCAACATTGTCCGAAATTGTGACTTGGGGCAGTTTGTCAAGAGTCGCTAAATCTAGTTCGCGCTTTCCTACACGTAATCTTACGGGTTCAGTACCAATTATCATGTGGCTAACGTAAAATGCCCAAGATAATTCGTTATACTTCTGTTTCAATTCTGGGTATTGTGTATACGGCAATATTAAATAAATCGGACCGCCTTGAGCGCGAGGAATTGGTTTGCCATTTCTGGCGATCGCTAATGTAATCGGGTAGGCAAGCAAATCCTTGACGGCAACTGTCACTTGGTAGCCGTCAAAGCAGACAAAAGTAACATCCCTGACATTCGGGGCGATCGCTAACTGTTTTAAGAGGCTAGAGACACGAATGCCGTGAAAGTCAAAAATCTCTTTTGGGTTGAGTACAAAATTTGGATCTGTGGTTTTTACACGCTCGGTTGCCAATGCTTGTAGCTGTTGCCAATTCAATTGCACAGATTCCCTCTGAGCAATTTTCCCCCCAATCTCTAGATTCCATTCAGTTTCCTGTGGCTCTTGGGAATTGGCTTTTACCTTCTGGGCATTGAGAGTGATCGCTTCCGTTCGCCATGTTTCCAGTTGCTTGTCTGTTGGCTGATCTGTACAAGCTCCACAAAAGATACTCGCGATCGCTAGCGGCACTAAAGCCAAATTTTTCCCTAGGTTTGGATTCAACCGCATTTAAAAGAATACTTCTTTCGATACTTGGCTGATTAGCGATCGCTCTTACAGGTGCAGCGACTTAATTCTTTTTAACACAGTTAGATCCCTTCATCCGGGAAAATATTAGGTCGGGAAAATCTCTAAAACTTATCCGGGGGTTCTCACTCTTAGTGAAATATATACACTCGGAATCTCACTTCCAGACCCTCGACATCCACGGAGTGGGGAGAACATTGATGGGAGAGAGTATTGTACCTTGGGGTGCGGTATGACCGGAAACATCACCTCCAACCCCTGGCTGCTCTTTAGGAAGGCGAGGAAATAGCACCATATATCACCCAACAAGCCAAGAAAATAGCCCCTCTCCGCAGGCGGAGAGGCAGGGTGGTTTCATACAAGAAAAGAAAAAACTTGGTGGAGTTGGTTGGCTAAAGCCCGTTGTGCCTGTGGAATAGTTCGGAAACCGAGATATCGGGCAATCGTGATGAAAAA
>NZ_JAMPJZ010000154.1:0-4063 GCF_039961835.1 Trichocoleus sp. ST-U1 | reverse complement strand
CCGGAGATGCTGAAGAAGGGAACCCCGGCTTCTCCTGCGATCGCTTTAGCGAGTAATGTTTTCCCGGTTCCAGGAGGGCCAATTAACAGGACGCCTTTGGGAATTTTCGCACCTACGGCGGTGAATTTCTCTGGGAGTTTGAGGAAGGTGACGACTTCTTCGAGTTCTTCTTTGGCTTCTTCGATTCCGGCGACGTCGTCAAATTTGACGCCGGTTTTGGCTTCCATCTGAAATCTGGCTCTTGATTTCCCGAAGTTCATGGCTTGCCCAGAGGCATTACTAGAACGACGGAAAATAAACATTAATACTCCCAGTAAGAAGAAGAGTAATAGTAAGTTTGCCGCTACTCCCACCGCTGCGGTGTTATCGGTCGAAGGTTGTACATCAAGTTCGACATTTTTGTCGCGGAGTTGTTCGATCAATTCTGGGTTTTGCTCTAGAAGCATTACCTCTTGCGGCGGATCGGTTGGCTTTTGCCCCGTTAATCTAACCTTAGCCATCCGGGTGGCTGGGTCAATTTCCACTTTGGTGACTTGGTTTGCCTCAAGTTTCTGCAATAAATCGCCATAGGTGAGGGTGTTCTGCTCTGCCTTGGCGAGGGCAGGAGGACTCAGCAGCATCCCCTGGAAAATCATCAAACTGGCGGCGATCTGCCAGAAGCGTCGTGGCGCTGGTTTAACGGAATCTTTAGACCTTTTTGCCGGTCGATCCCCTATCCATGCTTCGATCCCAGAATTATTGTTCATCACTATTGCCCTTTCCCTGCTGCTTTGACTCAACCCCTAGGTTGCTGGATTTCCAGAGGAATCTGCCTAAATCAGGAGTTGAGCAGACCTTTCCATCTTCTAGTTTAACTGTCTCGATTCCAGCCTTGCCGAGAATCGGTTTGCTGGTTTTGGCTGCTTTGTTGACGAAGTTGGGTGGAACTTGTTATCTTAAACGTATTCATAACGAGTACGCTTTAATATTAGCGTAAATTATCTACCGATGTCTCGGTGACAGGTGATTGCCTAAAATTAACTATTTTTGCGGTTACTAAAGCTTGTTTTCATCTTCATGGAGGATTGATATGGTCAAAATTGTGGGAATTGGCGGGAGTTTACGGGCTGAATCTCAAAGTCAGCTGGCTCTAAATTTGGCAGCTTTGCGAATGCGATCGCTTGGTGCTGAGGTAGAAGTTCTTGATTTGCGGCAAATGAATCTGCCTTTTTGTAACGGGGAAAAGGAATTTCCAGACTTTCCAGATGTTGCAAAGATGCGGAAAGCCGTCGCTGATGCAGATGGCTTAATTTTGGCAACCCCTGAATATCATGGTAGTGTCAGTGGTGTGCTGAAAAATGCCTTAGATTTAATGAGCTTTGACCAGCTAAGCGATAAAGTTGCAGGTTTAATTAGTGTCTTGGGAGGTCAGTCAAATAGTAACGCTCTCAACGATCTGCGGGTGATTATGCGCTGGGTTCATGCTTGGGTAATTCCGGAACAAATTGCCATTGGACAAGCTTGGAAAGCGTTTGATGCTAATGGGAACTTGCTGGATGATAAACTTTCTGAGCGCTTTGATGAGTTTGCTAAAAGTTTAGTAGAAAATACCCAAAAACTGAGAAAGGCTGCCTAGTTTTCGGCTTCAATTGGGGAAGTTTTAACGCAAAGGTCCGCCAAGGAAATCGCAAAGGTACGCAGAGATGATTTTTCTTTGCGTATCTTTGCTTTATTCCTTTGTGGTTCTAAGCGTTAAAAAACACCCAATTATTTAATGATGGTGGTGATCGTGGTCGTGGTGATGACCGTGGTCATGGTGATGATGACCGTGATCGTGGTGGTCGTGGGTATGAGCCGCTTGCATCGCCGCCATCTGAGGATTAACGGAAAGAGCTTGTTCTGAAAATAAAGCTTCAATCTGAGGATGCGCCCATTCTGCTGCCATCTTTAAAAATTCTGGATGGTCGTTGACGCACTCCATTTGCACGTAAGTCACTTCAGGATGCCGACGCCGTAAGCTATGCAGGATGTGGTCTACATCTAGCAGAGTTTCGTGATTCTCGGTCGCAAAGCCGATTGGCATGAAAACGACGGAGGTAGCACCCAGCAGAATTAGATTTTCAGCAGCTTGGGTGGCATTGGGTTGAGTCCATTCAATCAGAGGCGTGTCATGGTTGAGCCAACCCACTGAAATCAGCGGATATTTATTGATCAGGTTCTCTCTAACTCTCTCGTAGAGTGCCTCACTTTCAGTGATGCCGGAGGTAAATCCTTTGGCTTTGTGAGGGCAACCGTGGTTCATCAACACGATTGCAGTTTGGGAGGGTAGGTGCGCGACTGCTAAATCGCGAGCAATTTTCTCTTCTACCAGACGCGCTAACAACTCAATGTAGGCGGGTTCGTTGTAGAAGGAGGGAATATAGCGCTGTCCCTTAATCCAATGTTCGCTACCGTCAGAGAGTTTGGAAAGGGCGTTATTTACTTGCTCGACCGCAATCCCGCTGGTAAAGATAGAATCTACTACTAAGAGCGGGTAGATCAGCAGTTTGTCAAAACCCTGCTCTTTGATTTCAGCAAGAACCTGTTCGGGAAGGAAGGGAGCGCAGAAGTTAAAGGCTTTGAAAACTTTAACGCGATCGCCCCATTTTTCTTGTAGATTTTTTTCTATCCCCGCTCGTTGCTGTTCAAAAATTGCATTGTGGGGGGAAATAAAATGATCGTGCTGGTGGTTCCACTCGTGCAGGTCAAAGATTGCCAAAAGCTTTGCGAGTGGTGGATAAATCCACGTCGGTACCGGCGCAAACTTAGCGGTGAGTAGATTTAAAGCTTGTTCGTTATAGTTGGCAAAGTCGTCGTAGCTTTCTACTTCGCCATAGCCCATCAGCAATACGGCTACGCGGTCGTTACCAGTGGCTGAATCGTTATTTTGTTGAAGTTTTTCTGGGGTGGCTACCAAGTCGCGTTCCTCAACTTGAATGGTGTCTACATCAGAGTGGAAACTGGGGCGATCGCGTTGTCGTACAGATTCAATCCCCTCAAAGCACCACTCCTTTTTTAGGTTAACATCCCCTATGGGGGGATTAAGGTAAAAAATTTAGTAGTTAGATAATATTGCAGCGAGTTTTGAGGCGCGATTCATCCATCCAATGATTGATACAAGTCAGGAGCGAGCGATCGGGGGAAGAGCTGCATCTAGTAGCATACGCTAACGCGATCGCGTCCTTGCGCCTTCGCTTTGTAAAGTGCCGCATCCGCCGCATGAATGACTGCCTCTCCCGTATTGCCGTAAATCGGGAAGCAAGCAACTCCCAGCGAGATCGAAATCGTACCCAGTTGCTGACGCCGAGATTGTACCTTTTGTTTTTGTAAAGTTTCGTACAGCGATAAATTGGCTAGCGCTAGGGCAACATTTTCTGCGACTGTCACTGGTTATACCCCAGCACAGATTAAATTCCGGATCTACCCATTCAATCGCTTGATAGCCGCTGAAGTGCTGAATATTAAGCGTTGCATCTGCTTCCCAATTTTGCTGAGATGGCTTCCCCGCATTTTCCCAGCGCTTTGCCATGCGAACCAGTGCTAAAAATCGCTCTTCCATTTCCCCAGTGAGTTCGATTTTTATACTCTCGGCTTCCAGTCAATTTTCTGCTGAATGCGATCGCTCTCCAGTGCTTCTAGTCCTTGCCAGAGACACAGTGCCGCAATCGAAACCCCGATGCCAACAAGGAAGGGCAGCCGTCACGACGCCACCGCATATCCTCTGTAAGCGAACAGCCATAAGGGAATACACTTAGCGCGCTAGATTTCGCTGAAGTGCTGTTATCTTCTTCTGTCTCATTTGCTAAGTGTTTCCTGAATCCATCTGAACGGTGTTGGGATTGTGTTCAGGAATTTTACCACTGCCACGTACAGCCACCATATTTTTTCACTTCTTGTCACCTATAAGTGCAACATAATAGCGACAGGCCGTTTAAGTAGCTAGGATGATTTAAACCTAAAACGCTCTAACGTATATCCCCCTTGTTCACTCCGTGATTCCATGCCGTCCATTACAGCAAGGGCTAAATCATATTCATTGTCGAAC
>NZ_JAMPJZ010000153.1:0-4100 GCF_039961835.1 Trichocoleus sp. ST-U1 | reverse complement strand
CTTCGTCAACTTGGTCTGCGGCTTGATTGCCTACTGTCACCAGCCCAAGAAGCCTTCCCTGCTCATTGATGCGGCTTTGCCTGCTTCTGCTTAACCCGAACTGACGTTAGTTAAATTAGTGGATATCTACGATTGATAAAAGCTAAAAATGACAGAAGCAACAGTTGTTCGCCGCGATCGCTTATCCAATACCGCACCAAAAATTCATTACCAGGTGGCGATACGGGAGCCGGAATCGCATCTTTTTGACGTAACTTTTACCGTACAAAACTGGCAGTCACCGATTCTCGATTTAAAATTGCCCGTTTGGACTCCTGGTTCCTACTTGGTGCGCGAGTATTCTAAACATTTGCAAGACTTTTCGGCTGATTCCAGCGAACAACCTTTAGCGTGGCGCAAGCTTAGCAAAAATCACTGGCAAATAGAGACAAACAGTGTGTCGGAAGTTACGGTGCGTTACCGAATGTTTGCCAATGAACTAACAGTGCGAACCAATCATTTGGACGGGACTCACGGTTATTTTAACAGTGCTGCTCTGTTATTTTATATACCCGAATTTGAAAAACAACCCATTCTAGTGACGATTGTGCCGCCCAAACCCGAATGGCGCGTCACAACTCCATTACCCACGGCGGATGGGCAAGCGAACACCTTCCAAGCGCCCGATTTTGACACGCTGGTGGATAGTCCTTTTGAGATTGGTTGCCACCAGTTGTATCATTTTGAAGTTTTGGGAAAAGCTCATGAGTTAGCCATCTGGGGACAGGGGAACGCCGAACCAGAGCGGATTATTGAGGACACGCAGAAAATTATTGGGGTGGAATCCCAGATATTTGGAGGTTTACCTTATGACCGATATGTGTTTCTGTTGCATTTAGCTTCCACGGGTGCTGGAGGTTTGGAACACAAGAATGCTTGCACGTTGAATTACAATCGCTTTGGTTTCCGCGATCGCGAGAAGTACAATCGCTTTATGCAGCTGGTCGCCCACGAGTTCTTTCACCTGTGGAACGTGAAGCGCATCCGTCCCAAAGGATTGGAAGTGTTTGATTATACTGGGGAAAACTATACGCCTTCTCTGTGGTTTAGTGAGGGGACGACCAGTTATTACGACTTGGTGATTCCGTTCCGGGCGGGAATCTATGATGCAAAGTCTTTCTTGAAGGAGTTAGGCAAGGAAATCTCGCGGTTACAAACGACACCAGGGCGGCTGGTGCAACCGGCGAGTGAATCGAGTTTTGATGCCTGGATTAAGCTGTACCGACCGGATGCAAATAGTGGGAATTCCCAGATTTCCTACTATCTGAAAGGGGCGATGGTATCCTTTTTGCTGGATTTACTGATTCGAGGGCGTCATAGCAATCAGCGATCGCTTGATGATGTGATGCGGCAAATGTGGCAGCAGTTTGGACAGCCGGAAACCGGCTTCACTCCAGAACAATTGCAGCAAGTTATAGAATCGGTGGCTGAAGAGGATTTGAGCGACTTCTTTAAGCGCTACGTTGACGGAACTGAAGAGTTACCCTTTGACAAATATCTGAACCCCTTCGGTTTGCGGTTAGTGGTTGAGGAAGAGGAACCCGTTCCTTTTCTCGGTGTGACGGCGAAGACGGAGAATGGGCGCGAGGCGATCAAATTTGTCGAAGCGGGTTCTCCAGCGCAGTTAGCAGGAATTGATGCGGGAGATGAATTGCTAGCAATTGACGGCTTCCGAGTGACGGCACTTTCTTTAAGCGATCGCTTGAAAGACTACCAACCGGGTAATACGATTCAGGTAACGGTTTTCCATCAAGATGAACTTCGGATGCCACTGGTGACGTTAGCAGATCCGCGCCCAAGTGCTTACAAAATTGTGCCAGTGGAGTCTCCTGACGACGCCCAAAAACACAATTTTGCCAAGTGGTTGGGATCGGGATTCTAATGGGCGAACCGACAAAGTCGGCGCTTCGCGATCGCATTTTCACATTCAGTTATCGTGAGAATGCGATCGCTTTTTCTTCTCCTAGAGGGCGATTTTTTCAGTCGGATTTGACGGATTAGGAGATGATTGCTCGATTCGCACATCCAGAGTTTGTCCACCGTTTACATGATTGTTCCAATCTCAATTTGATGTCTGGGATCGATCGCACGTCTCAACCCAAGTGGCTGAATACACGACGCAAATTTATGAAAGCATACCTACGCGCCAAAGTGAGTAAGGGCGGCGCGGAACGCGATGAACCAAACCGAGAGGGTAGCGAACAGATAGAGGTAGAACCGAAGCATAACGAGATTGAATGTACAGTGGACGGCGCTATGCAATCCGCGAACCCCAACGAAGATCTACGCAGCGGTTACGTACACTATATCTACTTGTTTTGTGACGAAAAGGTAGAGTACGAGCGCATAGAAAAGTACCGGAATCTCGAACAGATTTTTTAGGTTATCTGATGGATTGGATACGTTTCGCGGCCAGATTTGCACGGGTGCGCTAGATGCAACAAGGTCTTGCGGACGGATCTTCTGGCTTTTGATAAAACCGATCCGACGAATGTACATATACACCCAGACTAGGAGTGTCAGAAACAGTGTTGCAAAAAAGGGACTAAAGATTGCCTCTTGTGTCATCTCTACCTCTTAAACTTGTTCATTATGCCGATGATTGAGCGATAGGCTGCGCCATACACGATGGACAAGGCTTGAAGAAACGTAGAGTAACGAAAACCCGATCAAAGGGTGTAGTATCTCTAGGTGCAAAGGACTCTTGAGATGAACGCTGAGAAATTGTAGCCCCAGCAGCACGGGTAAACTCGCAGCGAGGCGTTGTATTTGAGGTGAAAATGGGGTGATAAATGACCATCCTAGTAATAGAAATGACAGTCCACCATACCCTCGGACTAACCAAACGTGAATATTCCACCATGCAGGGCTAATAAAGTAGGCAATTCCGACTGTTAATAATTGAGTAATCAAGCATAGGTTAAAGACCACTGAAGTCGCATAAAAGCCGACCTGCATCGCGCAGATAGAAGTGCGCTCGATTTCTGGATTGATAGTCATATCAGGGGATTATTGAGATTAAAGCTAATATAGGCTGAGCGCCTTAATGCTTCTAGACCTCGATCGGGTACACTTTAGACCCCTTCACGTATGACAAATTCCTTAGAGCCTCTGTTGTCAGCCATTCGCCAAACCCATAGCAAATCCGACCTGCGATCGCAAATCGCGCCAAAAATTGGTGAATATTTTGCAGCGAAACGATGGGCAATTTTTTTTCTTTAACCAACTGCTCTTAGGCGATCGCAATTTTCAAAAAATCTTGAAAATTGCACTCTCAATTGAGCATAACCCTATGGCGCGTTACTTAGCAGAGCGCTATGCTCCGGTTCACGAAGCATTAGTGACAACCCCCAAGACTTGGAAATTAATCTGTCCTCGTCCAGATCACTGGCATGTGATGGCGGGACCTATCATCAATCACGGTCAAATTGTGGGCGTAGTCGGCTGCACACGTGAAAAGGTAATGCCTGCTTTTGATAGCGAAAATCTAGTCGATTTAGGTGCCATCTGCCTGCACTTATCGAGTTGGGTTGCAACAGTGGATTCACAAAGCATTTTTGCAGGAAAGTCACAGCACCAACCGTTTAATAGCGGTTTCCTTCAGAACGGCAAAGCCGAACGTTTAACAGCTCGTGAGTTGCAAATTGCAGAATTGGTGGCGTTGGGGCAAACCAACGCGGAAATTGGCAATCAACTTTGGATTACTGAAAATTCCGTGAAGCAAGCTTTAAAGCGAATGTTCCGTAAGCTTGAGGTTTCATCCCGTGCAGAGATGGTTGCACAGCTTTCAAATACAAGGCTTCATTCATCCAGGGCAAACTCAGATTTATTTAACTCGGTGCTGAATTCCCACTCATCACCTTTCGGTTGTGTTTTCACTAAAGATTAAGTGGTTCGACAGTTTCGATCAGCGGCTGCTAAAGGCTGTGTGACTTAACAAACAGCTGTTATAGCAAGCGAAGCAAGGGTTAGGAAATAATAGAAAGGAGTGAACAGGAGAAAAAAATGCCCGCTCCCTACAGTTACGACGTGAGAATAAAAGTAATAGGGGCAATAGATGG
>NZ_JAMPJZ010000152.1:0-4127 GCF_039961835.1 Trichocoleus sp. ST-U1 | reverse complement strand
GAGTCAAGAGGAAGCCGATCAACTCATCGGTCAGTTGGAAAGTACGCGCGATCGCGTCTTGTCTCAAGCTCAAGAATTGCAAGATCGCGCTAAATCTGAAGCCGAAGGACTGTGGCAAAGGGTAGAATCCTATCTGCGCGATACTCACAAAGAAGAACTGAATCCTGAAGACATCAAGCGAGAGTTGCAAACGCTTCTCAATGACCCTCAGGCAGGACTTGCCGCACTCCGGACGCGACTTTCTCACTTTGACCGCGATACGCTGGTGCAATTGCTCAAGGGACGCGGCGATCTGGGCGAAGAACAGATCGATGGCACAATCCATCAGATCGAATCGGTGCGAGAGACTATTCTGCACGCACCGCAACAATTAGCCGGTCAAGCGAAGGATCGCTACGACCAAGTGACGAACCAGATTGCTGAGTATCTGCGAAACACCAACCTGGAAGAACTCGATCCGCAAGGCATCCAGCAGGATTTGGCAAAACTCCTGAATGACCCGAAAGAGGGAAGTTTGGCCCTGAGAGAACGGCTGTCTCACGTCGATCGGGAAACCTTGGTGAAGCTGTTGAGTCAACGAGAAGACTTGAGCGAAGAGCAAGTCAATCGGGCAATCGATCGGGTGCAAGAGGCGATTCACAGCATTGTCAAAGCCCCGCGCCGCTTGGCAACCCGTGCCAGAGACACGGTTCGGAATTTCCAAACCGATTTGGAAGATTACCTGCGGAACACTGACAAAGAAGAACTCAACCCGGAAGGCATCAAACGCGAGTTGCAATTAATGCTCAACGATCCACAAGCCGGGTGGAAGAATATTCGCGATCGCTTCTCTCATTTCGACCGTTCTACCTTTGTTGCACTCCTATCGCAACGGGAGGATATTTCCGAGGAAGAAGCCAACCGGATTGTCGATCAAATCGAATCGGTGCGCCATCAATTTGTCGAACAAGCGCAGAATGCCCAGCATAAAGTGCAATCGGTGCTTGACGGAGTTTTTGGCAAAATTCGCAATTACTTCAACTCCCTGGAGCGTCCAGAACTCAATTACGAGGGAATTAAGCGCGACTTCCGCAAATTGTTCGACGATCCGCAAGCTGGATTTGACGCGATGCGCGATCGCCTGAGTCAATTCGATCGGGACACGTTGGTGGCGCTGTTGAGTTCCCGTGAGGATATTTCCCAAGCGGATGCCAACCGACTCATCGACCAGATTGAAGGGGTGCGCGAGAGTACGATACACCGCGCTGAACGCTTCCAGCAGGAAACGAAACGACGCATCAAAGACCTCAAGCACAAAGCGAAGCAGCAAGCTGAGGAAACCCGAAAATCCGCTGCAACCGCTGCTTGGTGGCTCTTTGGAACCGCGCTAACTTCCGTAGCAACCGCAGCGATCGCTGGAGTCGTCGCTGTATCCGGTTTCGCTTTCTTTAGCTAAAGCTTTAACGATTTCCAAGCAAATTAAGCCTCCTTTTCAGGAGGCTTTTTCTTATATTTTGCATCCGGCTCAATACTTTCTCTGGAAAAGCTTGAGATTTCCCAAGTCATCGCCGCCGGTTTGTTCGATTGATCAAACCGAGAGCGGCTGCCAAGAGAGCTGAGCCGATAATTGACCAGATAATCGGGAAGGATTTCCCTCCAATATTGAGGGCAAATATCACCGGAAGATTAAACTCTTTGGCTACCCACAATCCAATATATGCACCGATAATCCCGACAATTATCGAGAGTAGACAGCCCCCTGCCGAGTAACCCACTAACGCTTGCCCAGTGCCGCCGCAGAATGCAGCAATGACCAACAATACCAGAAACTCGATCGGCGTCATTGTTCCTCCAGTACAGGAGTGATGGAACTGCTAATAGGTTCGCACAACTCGGTGCTTTTTCAGGAAAGTTGTGAATTCAGAGCGATCGCTCTCTAAAATCTCATTCATGGCTTGCTCCGACTCCAGCCAACCGGCAACTTCCAGATTTAAACTCAAGGGGAGCGCTTTTGTACCATAGATTTATTAGCCCATCCACTTGGATAACTTATAGTCATGGTAGGCACCGGAACCAAACTCACATTACAGGAATTTCTAGCTTTACCTGAAGGAGATGTAACCTATGAGTTTGTAGATGGTCAGGCAGTGCCTAAAGTGTCTCCTAAGCTTTTTCATTCTGTACTACAGTCAGCTTTGTGGGTTCTCATTGGTGCCTGGTGTAAAGGACGAGGACGAGTTGTTCAAGAATGGGCAGTGCTGTTGAAACGTCATGGTCAAGACTGGGCACCTATACCCGATTTGACTTACATTTCTTACCAACTCCTACCCGCCAGTTGGAAGCGGAACGAAGCTTGTCCTGTGCCTCCCGAACTGGTAATTGAGATTATTTCCCCAGACCAAACCCTGAAAGAATTTGAAAATAAAGCGAAAGACTACTTTGACGCTGGTATTTTAAGAGTCTGGGTTGTAGATCCTGAAGCGATGAATATCCGGGTATTTTTCCCAGATGGATCGAGTCAAGTCTACACAGATACGATGCCCATTGTGGATACCCTGCTTCTAGGTTTGGAACTAACACCCAGACAGATTTTTGAACAAGCAGAACTGATTTAATGGTTCCACTGTTACAGATGCTATAGATGCGATCGCTCTCATGATGAATCACTACTTTGCCACAGTTGCCCGTGGTCTAGAACCTATTGCTGCTGCTGAACTGGAACGTTTAGGGGCAAAGGAAGTCCGTCCTGATTTCACTGGAGTGCATTTTGTTGGCGATAAAGCAATGCTATACCGGGTGAATCTCTGGGCAAGGACAATTTTTCGAGTCCTAGTCCCCATCCATGAATTTGCCTGCTATGACGCCCAGATGCTCTACCGGGAGGTGCAAAAAATCTCCTGGCTTGACTATCTACATCCCAACAACACCCTAGCTGTGGACTGTACAGGAGGCAATCAAAAACTTAACCACACCCACTTCACGGCTTTACAAGTTAAAAACGCCATCGTAGACCAACAGCGTGACAAATCCGGTCACAGGTCTAGCGTTGATACCGAAAATCCAGATGTGCGGATTAATGTCCACATCCATCAAGACCGTTGTATTTTAAGTTTAGACAGTTCGGGTACCAGTCTCCACCGCCGGGGATATCGACCCGCAATGGGGCTGGCTCCGCTTAAGGAGACTCTAGCGGCTTCTATCCTCGACATGGCAGAGTGGGATGCGAATCTTCCCTTTTTAGACCCGCTCTGTGGCTCTGGAACTCTTCCCTTAGAAGCGGCTTTAAAAGCTTTGAATATTGCCCCCGGATTATTTCGGGAAAAGTTTGGCTTTTTCAGCTGGCTGGACTTTGACGAACAGCTGTGGGACGAGATATGGGCGGAAGCCGAAAACAGCGAAATCTCAGACTTAAAAGCACCAATTTGGGGGAGCGACAAAGACCCTGATATCCTAAGCCAAGCTCACACGAATGCCCAACGGTGCGGCATTGCAGATAAGCTAACGTTTACGCAAACCGAATTATCCCAATTAGAAGCACCCGCAGACAGCGGCGTTCTCATCTGTAATCCACCCTACGGAGAACGTCTGGGAGATGAGAGAGAATTGGGCGAACTCTACAAAATGCTCGGTGATGTTTTCAAACAACGCTTCAAAGGTTGGACTGCCTTTGTTTTGACCGGAAACAAAGAGTTATCGAAAAGAGTGGGACTCAAAACATCTCGTCGCATTCCTGTTTATAACGGTTCTTTAGCGTGTACTTTGCTCAAGTACGAATTGTATTAAAAATTAAAGCCAGTGGAAGAATCGAAAGCATTCATCTTTCTCCCCGATTGTGTTAAGACTCAATCTCAGCGAGTTCCATCCAGCGTTCAGTCGCAGCATCAATAGCTTGAGTTAAAGTTTCCACCTTTTGATAGAGTTCCCCAACTTGGGCGACTTTGCCAGGAGCCGCATTATAAAGCGCTCTCTCTGCCTCAGCTTTTTCAGTTTCCAATTGAGCAATCTTGCCTTCAAGTTTCTCAAACTCGCGCTTTTCCCAAGTTGAAAGCCTACGCCGTTTGTTGTTATTGTTACTAGAGGGTTGTGGCTCTGCTGGACGTACTTGGGGCGGCGCTGACTTTGAGCTATCCTTAGCATTGGCAGCTTCG
>NZ_JAMPJZ010000151.1:0-4406 GCF_039961835.1 Trichocoleus sp. ST-U1 | reverse complement strand
CGGACAGCCATGTCTTTCCGTTTTGTGCAGTGGCTGAATCAGAATCAGGACGTATTCTCATCTTATAAAGCGGCTTTGGGCTTTATTTGGGCTTGAAATCTTTCTAAGTCCCGTTAGGAAAGTCTATGCTAGTCATCGGAGAGATGAGTTTCATCGGTGGTACTTTGATTCTCAATCTCTCCCGTTCCTTTGTCTAATTCACATTAGACGTAAGAGCTGATTTGTAACCCACATTCCGCACTTGCAACGGGCACAGCAGGAATTAAGCCATCCCTCAACACAACAAGTAATATTGTCGGCAAGCAGAACCAAAAAATGGGAGAATTCGACGGCGCTCGCCGGTGAGATTGACCACTTGTTTGACTCCATTGAGCACAACAAAGTGGACAGTCATAAAGCACTGGAATACCCAACGTAGGGTTGGAGATGGTGTGCCCTTGCCCAATTGATTGGGAAGGGTTTGATTTGCCTGTTGTAGTGCTTGACGCAGTTGACGTTGCCCCACGTTATACAGCAATAAACATAGCCCCATGACCATTGCCAGTGCCATAATCCGTTCTGGAGATTTGAGGAAGACACTGGAGGCAAAGAACATGGGGTCTTTGAGAAACCGGAAGCCTCGCTCACTGCTTTGTTGACCCTTGTATTCCTCAAGCGCCTGTTGTTCACTCAACTGTTCAACGTCCAGAACATTGGTTGCTAAAATGAATCGCCCGGCTCGTTGCTCAGGACTTACGCAAAGACACTAGATATAGAGTAAAGGTCAAACAAGCTGCACGGGAATAGAGGGGTGTTTGAGTTCCTCAATCAAGTACTCAGAAAGCCATTGGTATTTCAGTTGATAAATGGTTTGAGAGGTCAGGATAGATAGTCTTTTTAAATTAGTCCAAGCCAAAATCGCGCAAGCAATATGATTGCGTTGAATTCTCGCTTTGCGACATTGGCAAGCTTCAATCCCAGTCAGTTGTTTAACTCCTCGATGAAACTCCTCGACTTTCCAACGAACAGCGTTCGCTTCTTGAACTTCATCCGTTGAGTTTTGAGACAAGTCATTAGTGACTATATAGTCCGTTCTGTCGGTAGAGACAGTAACCCGGAATAATTTCACCTTTTTATCACTAGGAAAGTTTTTAATTTTAATCAGCTTTCCTTGCTGCCGTTCTTCCCTTGACCAACTTAAGAGCTGATTTATAAAGAGAATCTAAAATCCCTCTGGATAGGCATCAAGCAAATCTTAGGCTAGATTCAGTTGAGTAGTTGCACTGCTGATGACTCGTTTGCCAGAAATCGCCTATCCTCCTCGGAAACCCTATCCCAGTGACCTGAGCGATGCAGAGTGGGAGATTTTGAAGCCACTGGTGCCTAAACCAAAGGGCTTTGGACATCCAGTAGAAGTCGATTTCAGAGAGATTTTCAATGGGATCTTCTATGTGCAACGAACCGGATGTCAATGGGAAATGATGCCCCACAATCTCCCCCCTTACAGCACTGTGTACAACTACTTCCAGAAGTGGCAACGAAAGGGCATCTGGCAACTTCTTCACGACCAAGTACGCCAGCAACTGCGAACGGAATTAGGCAGAAATGAACAGTCCACCGTTGCCATTGCGGATTCTCAATCCGTCAAGACCACGGAAAAAAAGGGGAGGTCTATGGTTTTGACGGTGGCAAGAAGGTTAAAGGGCGTAAGCGTCATCTTGTCGTAGATTCGCAGGGACTCTTGATTGGAGTACTGGTGAGTGAAGCCAATGCTTCCGAACGATTAGGTGCAGTCGTTGTGCTCGATGAAGCGAAGGAAAAATTGTCCAAATTAGAGGTGGTCTGGGTAGACCAGGGGTATTCTGGCAAGAACTTTGCCAATGCAGTGAAGCAGGTGTGTGGGGAGAAGGTGCTGGTGGAAGTGATTGAACGAACCTCTGGGACGTTCGTGCGATTGCCGAAGCGGTGGATTGTAGAGCGAACTTTCGGATGGCTGAATCGATTTCGACGGCTGAGTAAGGATTATGAGCTGTATTCAGAGATCAGCGAAGCAATGATTTATGGTTCTTTGATTCGTCTGATGGTCAGACGACTAGCTGCTTAAGATTCCCTTTATAAATCAGCTCTAATTGTTCAATTTGCTTATATTTTTCTACTCCTCCACTATCATCTACCAAGCGATTTCGTTTCAAAGGACAGTAATAAATTTTGCCCAGTTGCTCAATTAAAGCCATCAGCTTCTGAGCGGCATACCAACTATCCATCAGGACTCTGGCAAAGGGCAGTTGCTTGCTGTACACCAGGTTGCGTAACATATCTGCTACCTGGTCTAGCTTCGTTTTTCCATCCCCATCCGGGTCATAGAGCCGGTAGTCAATTACCCAGAATTGTCCGGTCTTTACATTGACATACACACAACTAATTAGACCAATACCGCGAATCACTCGATGCTCTGCGCCACTATATTGTCGGCGAACAAGTTCGATACAATTTGAGGAGTTTTTATCAATAACAGTATCATCAAAAATTATTGAGCCATCTTCATCCACTTGGATATGGTGTTCGACGTTATCCCACAGTAAGCGAGGCGTTAATTTTTCTCCTCTCAGATAGCGATTAATTGTATCGTGACTAAACACTTGCAGATGTTCAGCCAAATTGGTCAGGGTATAATTCGTCTGAGAGCTGAGTAAGTATTGACAGTAATCTAGCTTCGTAAATGACACCTGACGTTAAATCTCTACCTCGAAAGAGAGGTTAGCACATTTGTCTGTCTTTTTTCGGTTAGGGAGCGTCAGCTCCTATACCGCTATATCTAGTGTGCCTGCGTAAGTCCCATGCTGATGTATTGTCACAACGCTTGAGTTCAGGGTTAACAATGCTTGTGGGCAATAGGTAATGCGACTAGGAAGAGTGTCTCGTTTGGGTTTACCCGGTTTCTCATAGTGCGCCTTTTGCTTGACCCTAATTCCCTCCAGTTGATGCCACGTTAAGGTTTGTTCAAACTTCTTGAGAGCTGCTAAAGCATCCGCTGCACACGCGAATTCCTGAGTGCATAATTGTCGCAATCGCGATTGCTCGTAAGTTTTCGCCTTTGCCAAATTCTTCTCTAACTTTTTGAGGTCAGCCTTTTTCCGCTCCTGGCTTTCGACCACAAACTAGCGCTGCTGGACACTGCCGTAGTCGCAGCACATACTGGCAATCCGGTACCCTTCCAGTTCCGTGGACTGGAAGGCAGACTCTGACAACTGGTTGACTAAATCGGATGCACAGTTGAGCGTTAACGGCACACGAGTCAGCCACCGTAACCCTGACAACTGGTGCAGATTGTCTTCACTGTAGAGGGCAGAATCAGCCACATACAACCCCTCAAAGTTGCACTGGGACCTAAATGCCTGCATCAACCCAACAAAGTGGGTTTTATCAGACTGATTGCCATCGACTAACTCAACAAAGGCAGGGATATCTCCATCGCTCCAACACACCAGATTCATCACAAACTGTTTCAGGTCGGGTCGGCGGTCTCGGGAGTAGCCATAGGTGATGTGAACAGGAATTGGTGAAATCCCTTCTACAACCCGTGGCTGTGGCAAATACTCCCCTTCTACCGAAAGTGAAGTTGAATCGAAATGGGCACTGCTGTGTTTGATCCCAAACTTGCGAACGGCTACCAAGCAAATGGTCACAAACAATTGGCTTAATCCAGCTAAATACAGCGCGTCGAGGACTCGTCCTAATCGGTCGTCATTGAGATGCTTTGGTAGGACTCCTTCTCCCAACAGATGTTCCGTCGCTTTCCCCACAAAAAATTTTTCAAACAAGTACAACGGCGCAGAAACCAGCCCTAATCCATTCAAAATCATGGCTTTCACTACCAAGCCTGGACTAATCTGCTCTCGTGCATCTTCACCTAGGTGTTGATTCACCTGCTCAACAATCTCCAACTCGTCTACCAATCCGGCAACGATGCCCAAATGGTCCAGGTTCTGGACAATCAACTCGCTGTTAATCCTGCACCCCCTTTGCTACAGCCTTGAGAAAATTATGCGGCTAAATTCTCAATGTGACACTTCAAAGGGCGGAATGTGGGTTGTATCCACCCCGCTTGAGCATTTCTGTAAAAAGCAAATTAAAAATCCCGATTTCAAGGATGTTGTTAACTTGCTGTCCTAAACCTCTAATGAGACGTGCCTGGTTATAGTAGCTAATGAGCCGGTCTTTTGATATATATTCTTCGCCTGAAATTTTAGATTTGTTTATGCTCGTCATAAAAATATCTCCTTGGTTGGTTAAAAAATTAGTATTATTAACTTTATCGGTAGTGCCAAAGATGTAATGATAGAGAAGTAGAGTTTCTCGCTGTCCTTCTTCCATGCCTGCCTGCCCAACTTGTGCATCTACCCACACGGTCAAGAATGGTCGTATTC
>NZ_JAMPJZ010000150.1:0-4560 GCF_039961835.1 Trichocoleus sp. ST-U1 | reverse complement strand
CGCTTTTGCTTTGGCTCAAATTCCCAAAGCAGAATACTGGATTGTGGGAGATGGACGGGAACGGCAACAATTGGAAGCGATCGCTCACTCACTGGGAGTGGCGGATAAAGTTCGCTTCTGGGGCGCTTTACCGCGCCAGGAAACCCTATCTAAAATCGGGCATTGCCACGTCCTCGTTCATCCCAGCCTGCACGAATCTGGGGGATTTGTCTGCGCGGAAATGATGGCGGCGGGGCGTCCAGTCATTTGCTTGGATCTGGGAGGGCCAGCGGTACAGGTAACGGAGGAAACTGGGATTAAAGTGGCTGCGATAAATCCCGAACAAGTCGCACGCGACGTAGCTGCTGCGATGACTCGTTTAGCGGAAGATCCAGCGTTACGGGTGCGAATGGGACAAGCGGGACAAAAGCGGGTGAAGGAAGTCTTTGATTGGGATCTCAAGGAAAGGCTTTTGCTCGATTTGTATGAAAAAAGGCTATCTCAGTCCGCTATCGTCCCTTCACTTGCTAAAGGCTTGACGGATCAAGGGTGAATGCAGGCGTCGATGAGTTCTTCGATACCATTGATAGGCAAGATGGGTGTACCCAACTCAGTGGCGAGTTGTTCCACAGTCATGTCATCCAGGAAGCAAGAATCGCCATGTTTTAGCATGACTGAGGGGAGGAGAATGCGATCGCCCAAATCTCTTCCCTTTAGTTTCAGCAAATCTTGACCCGTTAACAAACCAGTGACGCTAATCTCTTGTCCCCAGTATTCGCTACGCAACGCCGCCAGATTTACTTGCAGTCCTTGCACTTGATTCAGACGTTGCAAGATAGGCTCAAAGGCTTTTTCCACTGCATTCCCCACCACCCAAGTTAATTTTTGGGATGTTTTTAAACGTCGCGGCAATTTTTTCGCGGCAACCTGCTGAAATTCCTTGAGAAATTGGCGAATCGAACCGACTCCATTGCCGATTTGAGGATAGTCTTCGTAGTCTGATTCAGGCGGTAACTCTTGCCCAGCAATTAAAAACCACTCGTCGGCTAACCAGGCGAAAGTAGATCCCATCTGGGTGCGGAATTTCTCCTGAAGTGCCTGGACTTGCAAAATCACTTCAGCGGCTTTCTGGGGCGTCACTGGGGTTAGTTCGTCTTCGGTTGGACGGAAACGTGTCAAACCGACCGGAACTACTGCCACAGAGGCGACAGCCGGGATATCTCCCTTGTGAAAAGAGGCTAAATCCCCCAGGGTAGTCTCTAGGTGAACGCCATCGTTGATGCCGGGACAGAGAACAACCTGGGCATGGATTTGCAGACGCCGTTCTTGAAACCACCGCAGTTGCTGCAAAATCTCAGCGGCGCGGGGATTTTTTAACAGGCGGCTGCGGACTTCTGGTTCGGTAGCATGGATGGAAACGTAGAGGGGAGAGAGGCGCATCTGCTCAATCCTGTCCCATTCCCTCTGGGTGAGATTGGTCAGAGTTAAGTATGAGCCATAGAGAAAGCTGAGGCGGTAGTCGTCATCTTTGAGATAAAGCGATCGCCTTTTACCGGGAGGCTGTTGATCGATGAAGCAAAAAGGACAGCGGTTATTACACTGAATTAAGCCATCAAATAGGGCAGTTTCAAATTCCAACCCCAAGTCATCGTCGTAGTCTTTCTCAATTTCCACTGAGTGGCTTTTGCCAGCAGTATCTAAAACTTCCAGTTCCAGCACTTCATCCGCACACAAAAACTGGTAGTCAATAAGGTCGCGGGGGCGCATCCCGTTGATGGAAACAATTGCATCTCCCGGTTCAAACCCGACTTCGGCAGCAATGGAGTCGGGGAGGACTTGGGTAATTAAGGCTGGACGAATAGAAATCTCGCTCATAAAACTAGGAGGAAACGAACCGCTTCAGGCACGGAGGGAGGAGAAGAAAAAGTAATTAAATATTAGGGATTAGTTTGACGAAGATCGCGCCCAAGATAGCTATTCCAAATGCTAACCGATACCAAATAAATACCCACGTACTCTGGGTTTGCAGGAAGCGCAGCAGCCACGCGATCGCAAGATAGGAAAATACCCCGGCTGAGATGACTCCCGCCACCAGAGACAGCAGTCCACCCTCTCCCAGCCCTGTTTCTAGAACATCTTTTAATTCCACTAACCCCGCCAGGGTAATTGCTGGGATTCCCAATAAAAAAGAAAAGCGTGCAGCGGTTGCCCGTTCTAAATTCATAAATAGTCCAGCAGTCAGGGTAGAGCCGGAGCGAGAAACACCGGGAATTAGCGCCAAAGCTTGCGCCAAGCCCATCAAAATGCCATCTTGAAGTGTTAATTGCTCAAAGTTACGCTTTTTCTTGCCAATGCGCTCGGCAATTCCCAACAATAAAGCCATGAAAATAGAGGCAATGGCGATCGCTGCCATACTCCGTAACGGGGAGTTGTCAAAGTCGGGAATAAACTTTTTGATCAGCAGTCCAAAAAAGAGGATGGGTAAGGTTCCCAAAACGATTCCCAGTGCCATACGGAAGTCGTTGGATTCGTAATTCTTGTGAGCGATCGCCTTAAAGGCACCCGTTGTAATTTGTGTCAAATCCCCCCAGAAATACCACAGCACTGCGGCAATACTGCCCAGCTGAATCACGGCGGTAAAGGCGACTCCTGGATCGCCCCATCCCAGCACCACCGGCACCACCTTCAAATGCGCCGTACTGCTAATGGGCAGAAACTCAGTCAACCCTTGCACCATGCCCAGGACTACCGCTTGAAAGATATTCATCTGAGGTGTGGTTGCGGCAACGGGTGCCACGTCTTGCGCCCTTACCATCGCTTCTAAGGGGAAGGTCAACACAGTGCTGGCAGCACCGACACGAAGAATCGCCAATTTTTTACGTTTTGATACAGCCATGAAATCCTCTAATAAGCAGCATTCCAGACAAGTCAGCCTTTCTTCTTTCTTCTTTGCGAGTCACCGGCAGAGGCATCTTGCGCCACTACACATAACACAGGCATTACATAAGACGAGCAATTTTTAGAAAATCTCCGACTCTCAACGCCGAGTTTCTCCCAACTTCCCATTCATTTTCTGCCACCCTACTCCGAAAAGCCACTTGTATTGCTCAATAAAACTCAGCTAAGATTTCTATATCCCCCCCTAGGGCATTTTTCCTGTGATATCGTAAAAGATGTAAACTAAAGTAAAGAATATTAACAAAATCTTGTTTAACGATACCTGGTTTTCTAATTCATCTTCTTCTGTCCCTGGTAATCTCCCCCAGCCAAGTAAAACTCTGTTGGGGTTTTTTGATTGGGGAATCGGCACCCGCCAAGCTTGGTTAGTTTTCGCAGCTGCGTCTTTTCTGGTATCCGTGCCAGTGTTTGTGCAAGCCCCTTTAGTGCGGCTGCTACCAGAACTGAGTTTAGTAATGACAGCTGGGTGGGTTTGGCTGAGCGTGGTTCTCAGACGGCGTCCTGCGACTCATGTGTGGGGAGATTTGCTGCTGGGATTTAGCTGGAGTTGGTTGGCAGGGTCGATTTATTGGGGCTGGCTGCGCTGGGAACCCACGATCCACTTGCCGGTGGAAGCAATTGGTTTACCGTTTGCCTTATGGTGTTTGACCCGCCGTTGGGGTCTTGTCGGCAACCTATTTTATCTTGGCTCCCTGTTTGGCACGGCAGTAACAGCTATATACTTCTACTTAGCTGGTTTGATTCCACACTGGCGAACCGTCATGCAAGTTGCACCAAGCGAGGCATCACTGGTTTTTCAAAGTGCGATCGCTCAAGTCAGCACCCCCTGGGGAACCAGTTGGGCACTCGTGCTTCTCGGAATCCTGTTAGGCGTTGGTCTGGTACCATTGCGATCGCGCCAGCTGCATTGGTGGGCGTTTGGTGGAGCCGTTTTGAGTACAATCTTGGTAGACGGTCTGTTTTGGCTGGCTGCTACTATGGCTTAAAAATATCTTGAAAGTGTCCCCTGAAAAATTTATTCATGTCGGGACATCTAGTTACAAAGGTTCCCAAATTACCCATCAAGCTCCAGAAGAAAGCTAAAATTTAACCACTCCATACGATGCGTCGTTGCTTCTCTAGCCTGTGGTGACTTTGCGACCCACTCCTTACTTACTCCTTCGTACCGAGTCCGGCAATCGCTATCTCCCCTTGGTAAGTAGTAACTGCTGGACAGTTGGTCGCAGTGACGACAACAATTTTGTGTTGCCGGATCGTTGGATTTCTCGCAACCATGCAATGTTGCAATGTACTGAAACCGGCGAGTTCTACCTAATTGACCTAGGAAGTCGCAACGGCTCCTTTGTCAATGGCAGACGAGTCAGTATTCCGGTTACTTTACGCAATGGCGATCGCCTTACCTTTGGTCAGACGGATCTAGAGTTTCACTGTCCTACCGCCAACCGCAACAATGAGCCATTGCCAAGCGGGGACAAGGATACACTGACTTCGACTTTGCACGTACGCCGTCTGATGTCAGTCATGGTGGTAGACATCCGCGACTTCACAGTTCTCACCCGGCAACTAGATGAAAAAATATTATCGGCGGTGATCGGTACTTGGTTCCGCCATGCAGGAAATATT
>NZ_JAMPJZ010000149.1:0-4768 GCF_039961835.1 Trichocoleus sp. ST-U1 | reverse complement strand
CACGAGCATTTAAAATTTAGAATATCGTCGTACTATCTACTCATCTAGCAATTTTAGATCAATTTTTCTGGATGAATTTTTTTCGTCAAAACTTATTGACAATGGATTAAATTCGTAGATTTAGCTTTGCCCTTTCAAATAAAACATATTAGAGACTAATCCAACTAAACTTCTATCTCCAGGCAGAAGTTAATACTAACGATATTTGTATACTACACTACACGAAAACCTGTGTTGAGCGATCGCTATGGTTATGAAATTTATCGTTAACCCGCATGATAGCTACAACCAGATTACCATCACCCCAGCCAGATGAAGAAGCAAGTAAAGGTTAAACCCAATTCAAAAAACCAAAGAATTGAGGAAGCTGAGGACGGTAGCCTTACGGTTCATTTAAAGTCGCCACCTGTAGATGGTAAGGCAAATGAAGAGTTAATTCAAATACTCTCTAAAAAATTTAACGTATCAAAATTAAGAATTTTTATCAAATCGGGTTTATCGTCAAGAAATAAGCTAGTCGAAATAGACGACGGTTGAACCTAACTAGAAAATCTAGCAATCTTCTTGAAGTTGTGAGCCAGCCCTTCAGATACCTGACTGCTCTAGAAAGTTGGGGAGCTGAGCTTCCCGAATCATTAAGTAAGATTCTATAGCAGTTGCTCGGTAAAGGTGTTGTTCTGACTGCACGCGATCGCTATTTTCATTTTCCGTTTAAACTCATCCCCGTTAGCTTTAAATTAACAAAAGATTAATTTTAGAAACTATCTATTGGTAGATTTCAAAAGCTCAAAGTCAAAATCTAAAATTCAAAAGGGAATAACTCAACCTGGTACACTTGAACGAAGAGGTCAACTCAGCATGCCACACGTCTTACTGATCGATGATGAAGAGGCATTACGTGCCAGTCTTAGCTACGCCTTAATTAAAGAAGGCTATCAAGTGACAACCGCAGGGGATGGACAGACTGCACTCAAGTTGTTCCACAAGCAAGTGCCGGACGTGATTATTTTGGACTTGATGCTACCGGGCATTGATGGGATGGAACTCTGCTGGCGCATCCGAGCATTTTCTAATATCCCGATTTTGATGCTGACAGCTAAAGACCAAGATATTGACAAAGTTTGGGGATTAGAAGCGGGCGCAGATGACTATATCACCAAACCCTTCAACACTCGCGAACTTCTCGCACGCATAAAAGCTGTTCTCCGGGGTCGCGCTGTGGGTCAACAGTCTCTACAGGGAGATTAAAAAATTGAAGTTGCACCTTTGAAAAATTCAAGGAGCTGGTTAGCAATTCATATCCGATGGAATTCAATTTACCGGAAACTGTTAGTTACCTATTTAGCACTCACCGCATTAGGAACTTCTATTCTGGCAAGCTATATTCTGTTCTCTTTCCATGCCTATTTCATGAGGACGAGACAGGCTGATTTAGATTCCTGGACAACAGCCCTCAGCGAGAGCGTCGCTGACGCTTTAGAGGAAAATAATCTTGAGCGGGTAAGAGTGCTAGTGCAACGCTACGGTTCACCGGAAGCAGTCACCCTGCGCGTCTTTGCACCTGATGGTCGCCTGCTATTCACCTCCGCCCCCCAGCTAGATCGGCAAGTCCCTAACTGGTTAGCTGTTGCTGGCGTGAGAGAAGCGCTACAAAATCAGCCGACGCAAGGGGTAGCAAAAGGGATTCTATCCAACGATGACCGAGTGTATGCAGTGCGACCGATATTTCGGAAGGGTCGTCTGCTCGGTGCGCTGCGGATGTCGATCACTTTAGAACAGTTTCAGCGTCAGTTTCGCCGCGTCATTTTCACCGTTCTTGGAACGCTCTTCTTGACGCTCTTGCTTTGTGCGCTGATTAGCGAAAGCCTTGCCCGTAATATTGCTAGACCGATTCAGGCGATGTGCCACTTTGCAATTGAGGTGGGTGGGGGTCATTTAGGTGAGAAGCTGAACATTCATCAAGATGATGAAGTGGGTCAATTAGCCAGTGAATTGAATCGCATGAGCGAACGGCTGGCTTCCTTAGATAAAGAGCGGCGGGCATTCCTCGCAAATGTGTCTCACGAACTGCGGACTCCTGTTAGCAACGTCTATGTCACCCTAGAAGCACTCGCCAATGGAGCGGCTGAGGAGCCGGAGTTACGCGATCGCTTCATCCAGACTGCACAGGATGAAACCCTGCGCCTGTCCAGACTAATTAAGGATCTGCTGGATTTGGGACGACTCGAAGCAGGCGTAACGCCACTAGAACAGCAACCGCTAAAGCTGCGAGACTTGATCGAACGGGCGGTGCGAGCAATGGAGTCTCGCATGATAGCCAAGGAAGTAGGCATCAGCGTGGAGGTTGCGGATGTTCAAATCCAAGGCGATCCAGAACGACTATTGCAAGCTTTTCTAAATATATTGGACAACGCGATTAAGTTCTCAGTACCAGAGTCTAAAGTTTCTGTCTCAAGCAATATAGAAGGTGCCCAGGTTTCAGTAAAAATTCGCGATCGGGGAACCGGAATCACAGAGAGCGATTTGCCCCGCATTTTTGAACAATTTTATACAGCAGATCCCTCGCGCAAAGGCAGCGGAACGGGTTTGGGGTTAGCGATCGCGCGACGAATTGTGGAAGCACACGGCGGCACGATTACGGCTACTAGCACTCTAGGTCAAGGCGCAACTTTCAGCATTCGCCTTCCCCTCGACACCGCCGCAGAGAAACGAAAGAGTTAATATCCTGTCCGGCTTATCGCTTTATTTATAGTCGGCTTATAGTCGCTTGGAAATTGGGGCGTTGTTCTGTTGGACAAGGGCAACCTGATGCAGGAGGACACCTCATTCTGCTCCCCCTACAAATTGCACTGTCGTGGCAAAGGAGTCTCCTGGACTGGGATTTCCTCCGGAAACTCGATCCGCTTGATCAGCCGTATTGATTCAACAACGTTGAGCGTTATAGCTGATCGTGGGAATTGATAAAAACCAGGTTGAATCGGCGTCGCGAGACATAGCCAGCATCTTAAAAGGTGCTTCCCTCCACCGCGAGTTTCCAAATCTGGCAGCTTCAATTCAAAAAATCTATCTATAAATACGAAAAGTCTATCGATAAACCGGGGATTACATCTTGTCTTCGGTGTTTGACTATGGCATTCTGTTAAAACAGTCGTATTCCGACCGATAAACCGGAGATTAAACTAGCTACTGCTCCAACATGATTTGCGTGAAACAAGTGGGGCAGTAGATTCAATGCGGGAATGGAGCCGTATGCATATCAAACTATTGTCTTTAAAAAGTGTTCTTTTTTCTCTGCTAGTTGTTTCCTTAACCTTTACCAGCGCTTGTAGTAACACTTCAGCAAATACTTCAGCAAATACTTCAGCAAATACTTCAGGTAGTTCCTCTGGCAAAAAGGTGATTCGGATTGCGATTGGTACCCAAGACCAAACCATTAACACCGTGACAGGTGGTGCAGTCATCCGAGAAGAAAAGCTGCTGGAGAAGTATCTGCCAAAAACAGGAAAATACCAAAATGTTGAGTACAAAATTGAGTGGTCTAGCGCCACATCAGCTCCACCAATTACCAACAAAATGTTGGCGAATCAAATTGATATCGGCAGCATGGCGGACTTTCCGGCGACGATTAACCTGACGACTTTTCAGAAAAAAGGCAATGGCGTTAAGACTGTTTTGATCTCATCCCTTGCCTACAGCCCTAATGGAGCCGGAAATGCGGTTGTTGTTCCAACCGACACACCTTATAAAAAACTAGCAGACTTGAAGGGGAAAACCATTTCAGTTCCCTTTGGAACCTCGGCGCATGGGATGCTGCTGCGGGCGCTGAAGAATGAGGGCATTGATGCACAGAAAGAAGTGACGTTAGTGAGTCAATCACCAGAAGTAGGTGGCACGAGCCTGAGAAGCCGTCAGATCGATGCTCATGCGGATTTTGTGCCCTATGGTGAGTTGTTTCCCTTTAGAGGCTTTGCTCGCAAGATTTACGATGGTGCACAAACGGAAACTCCAACCTTTCATGGAGTTGTAGTGCGATCGGACTTTGCAAAGGAAAATCCCGAAATTGTGGTGGCTTATCTAAGGGCAATGTTGGAGGCGAATCAGCGTTTCCGGGAACAACCAGAAGCCCTTAGTGCGAAGTTAGAGAAATGGACAGGGGTTGAGAAAGAAATCTTTTATATGTTCCTTGGCCCATCGGGTATTCAAAAGCTCGATCCGAGAATTCAGCCCTACCAAATCACTGCGCTCAAAAATAGCGTAACGACGTTGAAGCAGATTGGAAAATTAGATGCCAGCGTGAACCCAGATGATGTTGCAAGTTGGACGGACGATAGTTACCTGAAACAAGCGCTCAAAGAGAGCAACATTAGCGAACAGGATGTGGCTAAGTCGGCGGATAATTTGATTCGTGGCAATGATGCACTCACTCAAGAATCGATTCAAGATCCAAAACTAGCAGCTCAGATTTGGGTAGAAGGAGAAGATAAAGTTCTCAGTTTTACCTCAATCAAGAATATGCTGACAAAGCTGCAACAGCTCAAGTCTGAGGGCAAGACAGCGGCTGTAGCCTTCGTACACGATCGCGACAAAGGTTGGAAGTTATTCGCTCAAAATTCGTTCTATGTTCGGAATGGCGACCAGGTATCTGCATTCCTAATAGAAAAAGATGCACAAGCATTTGCCGGGAAAGCTGGAGCAAAGGTGGCAAGCTTCCAAGAGTTGCAGCAGCTTTATGCCAAAAATACGCAGTCAAAGGATTTAGCGGTTGCGC
>NZ_JAMPJZ010000148.1:0-5251 GCF_039961835.1 Trichocoleus sp. ST-U1 | reverse complement strand
GCCGACCTGTTGGTTCGCACTGCATTAAGTCTGATAGCCGGATTAAAATTCGCTAAGAAGCCTAAAGCAGGTAAAGAGCCATCGGCTCAAATTTGCTTGAGATAGAACTCAAACCGTTGCCGGAATTGTTCAACTGTCAGATTTTGAGTCCAATATTCCACTAAAGCGTGACCAAATGCCCAAGCATTGCGTTCTGGTGAAGAGGGGTTTTCCAACAGTAGAGGCCAAAGGGATAGCAAATCAAAGTTGATCGGGTTTTCGCCCGGATTCAAGAGCGAGAACAAATCATACGCCATCTGGAGTTTGCCAATCACAACCGGCAATTGTTCCACGGGAATTTGGTCTGCTAGCACGTATGCTAGATTTGGTCGTCCGGTTGTCAGTGTCGCAATGAACTGGAGAACGGGACTTTTGAGGAGTGCAGCCAGTCCCTGTGTCGTTGTCATCTGAAAGGTGTAGCGGTCGATGATTTTGGCAGCAGCGACAGTGCGGGCATCCAAGTTACGCAAAAAGCGGGCAAGGCGGAGTTGCTTGGTAGGCGCGATCGCATCCACCAGCGCCAATGATAGCGCGTCCATTCCCCACGCAGTTCGACTCGTTTTCGTGTCACCTGTGACGACGGGTAGAACCAAATCGCAGAAGTCGCCTAGAAGCTTCGCCCGATACTCGGTCGCTTCCCGAATCGCCTTTTCCTTTGGGCGATCGCCTGCTTGCCAGTTGTAGGGAGGTTCCCACTCGCGGATGGGGCGCAGACGATCCACCTGAGTGACGATGGCGATCGCGCTCAAGTCTGCCACTTCCGCCTTCATATCTTTGAGAAAGTCCACATCCATTTGCAGTGCCGGATCGAGGGCAGGAGTGACTAAGAGCAGCAAATCTGCATTGGTGGCATAATCCAGCACAAGCTCTCGTAAATCCGCCCGGTTCACTTGTTCGTACCCCGGCGTATCCCAAAGCGTCAGGGTTTCCCCTAATTGGCTCTGCCAGTGGTAATTCTGAATTTTATCGGTGCTGGGCAACACATCCACGGCGGCTCGATCTGCTTGAAATAGCGTATTAATCAAGCTGCTTTTTCCAGATCCGGTTCGTCCCACTAGCAGAATATTGACAGGTTTTTGCTCAACCGCTTCGACGGGTTCTGTTTGAGCCAGGATGTCTCGGAGGGTTTGCGTCTTTGCCTTGGGTAGTGTCGGTGTGGAAGTAGAGGATTCTGACTCTGGTAGTGTAGTCGTTCCTCCATAGAGAGCGATCGCTTGCCGACATAAGTTCCGCAGAGCGGCTTCCCGAAGCATCTGGCTCAAATTCCCCAGCAATTCCTGATTTGCCTGATTACTGGAACGCTGAGTGACTTGTTTTGCTACCGCCACCACCGGATTCAAGAACCACTGTGCCCAATTCCAGGCTTGCCAGAGTTTCCGAGCCGATGGTTCCAGCTTGCGGTAAACTCCGTATGCCTCGTATGCCTGCCCAATCGTGACCCGATCGAGGGCAGGAGATAACTTCTGTATCCACCCGTCCAGATCGTCCACCGTTCCCCGAATCAGTCCGTAAGCTTGGGTAACGTGAATGTTGAGCAGGGGATACTTTACTTCAGGATTGTAGACATGAGCGATCGCGCTAACAAGATCCTGGCATCGCTGCCAAAAAGTTTGCCAGTCTTCCCAAATCGGGCGATCGCTCTGTGCTGCTTTCAGGATCTCTTGATAGGCGACTTCAGCTTGATTTACAGCATCCTTTCCCCCTGGTAGGCCTACAGTGTCGCCTGTACCAGATTCGAGTTCGGCGCTAACCTCCGCCATGACCGATTCTATTTGCGCGATCGCGGGTCGAGTCCACTTCACCAGCAGCCAACGCCAACCCACAAATACGACGGTAAACACGCCCCAGATCCAATTAATCCGCCACTCGTGAATCTGCAACCCTGCCGATATCAGCAAGAAACCAACGATCGTTGCGATCGGCGTTGCTAACACCACCCACTGCCACACCTTTAATTGCACCATTGTTCCAAACCTGTCTCGATTCGACTTCTTATACCGTTATTGTCGATCTAACTGCCTCTGATGCTAGACCCCGTAATGTGGGATAACATCACAAATCAGGGTGTTCGACCATTGTTGGTGATTTAACAAGCGATTTATTACAGATGGTATAGATGCCTTCGGTCGAGTTTTAGTTGTTGTTTAACATGGCGTGACAATAAGATTCGATTGATTTCTGCCCGCAAAGCTACACGCCATGAGCGAAAGCAATATGAGGAGGAATAACTGATGGAAGCTGAGTATGATTTTAGTCAGGGGAAGCGGGGAGCAATCGAGCCAACACCGCCAGGGAAAACCCGTATTACCATCCGATTAGATGATGATGTTTTGGCATGGTTTCGCGAGCAAGTTCATCTAGCAGGTGGAGGAAACTATCAGACATTAATCAACGATGTACTTCGCCAGCACATTCAACAGTGTCGCGAACCGTTGGAGGAAACGCTACGGCGAGTTTTACGAGAGGAACTTGAGCGAATTCGGAAATGAGCTGCACTCGGCATTGCCAATACAACCCACTGCCACACCTTTAATCGCACCATTGCCCTATCCCTGCCTAAATTAGACTTCTTATATCGCTATTGTCGATCCTGCTATAAGTACGCGATCGCGATCACTCGCTGCGGTAAGCTGTTCCTATTTCAAGTGCTAGACCGTTTACTGGAGGCTAAAATTACTAATAAGCGTGTTAAACCGCTGTGAACGGTTTAATAACTATTTATCTACAGTGAAATAAAGGTTAGTTGGAGAGTAAAAGTTGACAGAGTTTACCTACAGTCCGCCGGAATCGCCAGCTTTTCTCCATACGCTTAGGAGCTACCTGCGAGCGATAAAAAAAGATGACATTGACACTCTACTTATCAATTCGACTTACGAAGTTGTTTCATCTGGTTCGTTTTCTCACGTTCGGTGGGACTCTTACGATGCTACTGTAAGATTTTGCGTACCCGTTGCACACCTACCCAAATTCACAGAGAGTGTGAAAAAAGAGTTACTGGCTGCTGTCTATACTGTATTTCCAAAAGAAGTTGGTTATGAAATAAATGACTTAGAAATATCGCCTATTATCGAAGCTCCACCAGATGATGGAAAGCTATTATCAAATTCTGCATCGCTTGTCTCTAGTGGAACTATTGAGCATGACGGCTTAAGGTTTCGCTCTCGCTCTGAAGTGAAAGTTTACAATGAACTAAAGAGGCGAAATGTACTGTTTTTCTCCAATGCAACCGCTGTATTAGGTGGAAAAGATGTGAAAAGAGAGCCAGATTTCTTAGTCTGTCAAGATGGAAAGTGGGGAATTCTGGAGGTTATGGGAGATCAGTATCATCCAAGCGCTACTGCAATGCGAGACCACGACCGAGCAAGGTTATTCAAAGACTATGGATTGTATTTCATTGAATTCTACGATGCTAAAGAATGTTACAACAGTCCTGCTCAGGTTGTTGATGAATTTCTAAAGCATCTGTCAAGATCATAGGAAATCTGAGCAGATAACACCTTGTTGTAGTGGACACAGAGGCGTGTCCCGCTGAGCACACTCCCAAAAACTAGGCAAGAATTTGATTAACTCCCGTCCAAGTATTTGGGTCAGGAAGCAAAGTGAGATCGCCAGCAAGAACGAATAAAGCGATCGCTCCTGTAAATTGGTTTTGTTTGCACGTAGGTAGCAGCGCGATCACCGATGATTGGGCTATTCTAGAAGTAGAGTTAGCCAAAGTTGTCGATTAGAGGAGCTATGACAACCGCCACACCAACAATTAATCCACCTGTTGTCCCAAAAAGGCTGCATTTTTTAGAGTCAATCTGCTGGCAGACAGGAGATGTCTATCGGTTTACTCCGGAGCAAATGCTGAGTCGCTATGAGCGGGGTTGGGAATATCGCCAGCTATTTAGCAATCTTGAAGGCGAAGAACTACGTTTCCTAAAGGAACTTGCAAAACGCTATAATTCCTGGCTACAAGCCTGTTTATGACCTTCCGATTAGATTACCATAATAAAATCCTCACGATTCTTGAAAGTTTAGATGCTGAGGTACTTAGGAAGGGTTCTGCTTACTTCGGTGGTGGAACCCTTCTTGCACTTGATTTTGAAGAATACCGCTGGAGTAAGGATGTTGATTTTATCTCTCCTGTTGGTGAATCAGGCTACAAATACCTCCGCACAGTCATATTTGATGGTGGATATGAAGCATTGTTTCGCGATCTGAGTAGAATCCAAGTTGGACGTGGCACCACTGACCAGTATGGAATTCGGATGATGGTTATTGTTGATAATATCCCCATCAAGGCTGAAATTATCGCTGAAGCTCGTTTTCAACTAGATCCGCCAAGATATCCAAAGTGGTCATCTGTCGCCTGCTTAAGCCTCAATGACTGTTTCACGTCCAAGCTGCTTTCAAATTGCGATCGCTACATGGACGACAGTGTTGAGGCAAGAGATTTAATCGATCTAGCAATTCTTAGATTGCAATCTTCGATTCCACAGGAATCAATTGAGAAAGCTGAAAAAGCGTATGAGGTTGTACGTCCTTTGAAAAAAGCGATCGCACGCTTTCAGGAAAGACCCCATTACAGGCAGGAATGCTTTCTCAGTCTGCAAGTTGATAAAGTTAAGATACCCAGAATTATTGACGGTGTTGATTTCCTAGCTACCGATTTAGGCTTGGCTACTACCGAGAGACATTTTAAGGAGCAGCATGATATTTTTACTGATTGAGAGACACAAGAGGGAATAAGGGAAGAGCCATAACCATGCAAAAGTGACGCTATGCTAACGGTAACGATTGAGGAAATTCAGCGAGATATTGCAACTTAACCTTCACCAAGTCGAAGCAGCTGAGACTCTTATTGTCATGCAAACAGGAAAGCCTGTTGCTGAAATTAGACAAATTTCACCAACCGTTAAGCAACTTCAACCTTTTGCTCTTTGTGCTGGAGAGTTCACTGTGCCAGATGATTTTGACACTCTATTACCAAAAGACATTCTGACTGCATTTGAGGGTACATGAAGCTACTGCTTGATACCCATGTGTTTCTTTGGTTCATCAGTGGCGAGCGTCGATTATCAAATGACCGCAAGGGCAGTATCTGCGATCCAGACAATAGACCTCCTGCATGAATCAGTGAGTATGTGCCAGTTCGTAGTTCAACAGTCCCGCAATCAAGTTGAAGCGTAAGCCAAACCGCTTTCTACGATTGCGATAGCGTCCCGAA
>NZ_JAMPJZ010000147.1:0-5286 GCF_039961835.1 Trichocoleus sp. ST-U1 | reverse complement strand
CTGGTATCACGCCCAAAAAGAGACCGACCCCTTTATCTACAAAAATTTGCTGCCCATTTGGGGTGATACGAATGTCTCCAACCTCAGCCGTTATATTGAGTCGGGATGCGTCCTTGCCAATGTTCGCAGCGCTACTACTGGTCAGTCAGTAGATTTGAGTAACTGCCAGCCGTTTCGTTCCGAGCGTCTCTTGTTCACACACAATGGTGCGATCAAAAACTTTCGCAAGACACTGTATAAACCGATTCGGAGCCGACTGAGCGATGAAATTTACCAATCTATTGACGGCACGACAGACTCCGAGCATATGTTTGCCTTATTCCTGAATGAATTGGCATCTAACCCTGGGATGAGCTTGGAAAAAGCACTGTACAAAACGTTGATGACTTTAACCGAGTTAGCGGATGCTTACCACACACCAATCTCTGCCAACATAATTGTCACAGATGGACATCGCATGGTTGCCTCGCGCTTTGCTCAGGGAACAAATGTTCCCTCACTGTATTGGCTGCGGGACGATCCTATCTTTCCAGAAGCAGTAGCGATCGCATCTGAACCATTGTTTACTGGCAACTGGATCGGGTTCCCCGAACAAAGCATGATTAGTGTGGGAGAAGACCTTGAAGTTCAAATCCATCAACTCTGAAGTAGCCAGAGCGAGTACCCTTGATGAGCGGCGGCAACAAATCAAACAATCGATGCAGCGCTGCCGTGCCGGTACTCTAGCACTGTTTGAAGGCATCAACTACGACACCTTCTGTCGTCAGGTGCATCCCGACTTTAGCCCGATTGGCTGGCATTTAGGCCACATTGCCTACACCGAGGCTTTGTGGCTGCTAGTTCGTAGTGCGGGTAAAACGCTCGAACTTCCCTTTGGAAAGGGGGGACAAGAGATCGCCCATTATCAACGCTTATTTGCGGCTGATGGCTTACCCAAAATGCAACGGGTTTATTTACCCCTGCTCACTGAAATTCGCTGCTATCTGCACGCAGTCAGAGAACAGGTATTCGATTACCTGGAAGTCGCGCCTTTAGATGAGCAAGAACGTCTTTGGCGCTGGTTAATCCAGCATGAGAGCCAGCATAGTGAAACTATCTCTTTCGTGCTGCAATTACAGCGTCGAGACGCCCAATTCCACGTAGGAAGTCGTGCTAACCTACCGGAAACGTGCAATCACCCCATCTTAGAGGAGATGGTTGAAATTGCGGCGGGTGAGTTTGAGATGGGCAACGAGTCCATCGAAGCTTTAGACAACGAGCGTCCAGTTCACCGAGTTTACTTGGATACCTACTGGATTGACCGTTATCCCGTCACTTGCGGACAGTACCGGGCGTTTATGGAAGCGGGAGGATATCAAAATGCCCGATGGTGGACAGAAGCTGGGTGGAAATGGCTGCAAGAAAATCCCGTGAATCAGCCCCTATACTGGGCACCTGACACAGCTTGGGATAATCATCCAGTCTGCGGCGTTTCCGGGTACGAGGCACAAGCGTATGCCCGATTTGTGGGGAAGCGACTGCCAACCGAGGCAGAGTGGGAAAAAGCAGCCAGTTGGGATGCGATCGCACTGCGTCGTCGCACATATCCTTGGGGCGAGGCGGAGCCAGATGCCCTGCGATGTAACCACGACAACTCGGCAGGGCAAACCACACCCGTAAATGCTTATCCCTCTGGGCAGAGTGCCTATGGTTGCTACGATATGCTCGGCAATGTCTGGGAGTGGACTTCTACCTGCTTTGATGGCTATGACGGTTTTGTCAGTTACCCTTACGTTGGTTATTCCAAGACTTATTTTGATGGAGAGCATCAGGTATTGAGAGGTGGTAGCTGGGCGACTCGTCCCGCCGCTTTGCGCTCTAGCTTCCGCAACTGGTATTATCCGAGCGTCCGTCAGATTTTGTCTGGATTTCGCTGTGCGAAGTAGCTATATCTATAGCGGTTTTCATTCAAGTGCAATAGACACACTCGGAACCTCACCCCCAGCCCCTCTCAGTGAACGGAGAGGGGAGAATATTGAACTTCTCTGGGTAAATGGGGAAGAGCTGGGTGGGGTTAAACCGTACTGCATCCAATCGGTATTTCTCCCTCTAATTGATGGGAGCTAGGGGAATCTGACCGAATTTGCTTGACTCGATTCCCCCAACCCCCGCTAAATTAGGAGCTAAGAAATAGTGGTACATGGCGTTTCAATCATGTATCAACACAGCCCGATTTTTTATTTACTGAAATAAGCTGCCGATTTATCAGGAAAATGTATAACAAGTAGCCTGAGTCTAAATACATCTAGCTCAGGCATGATTTTATTCAATATAGCTTTGTGTTTCACTAGCTGACGGTTATAGCCAACTATTTTGACCCTCGCGATCGCGTAAAAGCGGATGCCGCAATGATTCGGCTGTTCGCGCCCACACAAACGGAGGATAAATGACAATTTCTAAAACTGCAAGCGGTAAAACTGCTTCCCAATCTACGATAGAAAAACGCTTGCAGATAGAGCATCTACTCAGCGCCACGGCACAGTTACAAAATCAAGAAATTGACGGAACTGATGTTGTGAAGGGTTTAAGTGAGACTCCCAAATCTCTGACGCCGCGCTATTTCTACGATGACAAAGGCTCCCAACTATTTGAGCAAATTTGTGAGTTACCTGAATATTATCTAACGCGCACAGAAACAGCTATTTTACAAAAGTGCGCGGGTGAAATTGCTCAGTTGACGGGGGAAAGCGAACTGGTAGAACTGGGAAGCGGTAGCTCAACAAAAACCCGGATTCTGCTAGATGCCTACCAAGAAATCGGCTACCCACTGCGCTATCTGCCAATTGACGTGAGTGCTGGCATTTTAGAAAGTAGTGCCAGGGAATTGCTAGTTGATTATCCCTCCCTCCAGGTTCACGCTTTAGCCAGCACTTATGAATTGGCATTGACACGACTGGCACCGACGCAATTGCCTAGTCGAACGATCTGTTTTTTGGGTAGCACCTTGGGTAATTTAAATTCTCAAGAATGCGATCGCTTCTTCACCCAAATTGCCGAGGCTCTGGAAGTGGGCGAGTATTTCTTACTCGGAATAGACCGGCAAAAACCAAAACATTTGTTGGATGCAGCCTATAACGATAGCCAAGGCGTGACCGCGGCGTTTAATCTGAATATCCTGCACCACCTGAATCGCCGCTTTGATGGCAATTTTGACCCTTCTCAGTTTGAACATTGGGCGTTTTATAACGAATCCGAAGATCAGATTGAGATGCATCTGCGGAGTATGCGATCGCAAACTGTCAAACTTAACGCCCTCAATTTAACGATTGAATTTGAAAGCGGCGAGACTATCTTAACGGAAATTTCTCGCAAATTTAACCTCGACGCCCTGCAACAGGAACTTCAGACAAGAGGTTTAAAAACACTGCAAGTTTGGAGCGATCCGAATCAGTGGTTTAGTTTATTGCTTTGTCAACTACAACCGCCTACCAGTTGACAGCAGGACAGTGGAAGCCCTCCCCTAACCCCTCCTCGTCAACGGAGAAGGGAACATGAATTGAGGGGAGAGAGATTTTCCTAGGTTAGGAAACGCCAGCAAACCTAACACCTGCATGGTTTACAAAGAAAGCTAACACATCCTACAAATAATTAATCCCGCTTATTTCATCACCCACATCATTGCTCGCTTGTCTAAAAGTTATGAGCAAGCAATTCAGATCCCCAACTTCGATAGAGAAGTCGGGGATCTTGTCTTCACGAATCATTTAGGGTCGCTAGAGAAAAGTTTATTGACCTCTTCTCGATCTAGCTTCTCGACTTCTAGAAATATCCTGACGGACTCGATTGAGCGACCAACCATCTGCTAAACGTCTTTTGTAGGTTCTTAATCCTTCACGATCGGCATTACGACCTAGCTCAGTTTGATAAAGTCGGTTAATCGCTTGTTCTGCTTCTGAACTGTCAGCAATGTCACGACGGACTTTCTCCAGTGACCAACCGGATTCTACCCGTTGTCTATACATCCTCAGTCCACGATTATCCGCCTGACGACCTAACACATTTTGATAAATCCGATTAATGCTGTTGTAAACGTTTGACCGATTGCGGCGATAGTCATAACTGCCATCCCGGCGATCGCGTCGATAGTCATAATCGTCGTTACGGCGATCGCGTCGATAGTCATAATCGTCATTCCGGCGATCGCGTCGATAGTCATAATCGTCGTTACGGCGATCGCGTCGATAGTCATCATCTCGGTCATAATCGTCTTGCCTTGACGACTCTCCTCGATCCCAACAAATCCCCAAAAAACAGGTTTGCTCCCTCCGTCCTCTGTCAGGCTCAGCAGCCGCAGGATTTGCTGATAGGACGACTGGAGCAATTATCAGTGCAGATAATACAGTAACCGTAGCAGCAGACCTGAGAGAGCGTGCTGTGGTGTGCATTCCAATTTTCATAATTTTCCCCTCAAGGAAATTTAAAAGTCAGAGAATATTTTTCTTTGTGGCATATATTCGCTCTATTTTCCGGGTCTCAACTTCCTACGATGGAATAACCCAATTGGGTGAGATCGGTTAAATTTCGCCAGAGAAATTTTCCTCGAAACAAGCCAAGGTCGAGTTCAGAGAACCGCCTTAAGACAACTGGAAAATCTCTGGCATAGCGATCGCGCGGATACCGGATTAAGCTAGATAAATAAATACGATCGCAAATCGTCTAATTTTGTTCCCGCTGCTAACCCTAAAATTGGGAAAAGGCGAGCTTTTCAACTGGACAAGGAACGACAGCCAGATGAGAGCGATCGCATCCGGTTAGCAGATAGTAATCCTTAAGCGGTTAAATGCCAACGGTTTAGATCCCCGATTTCTCTCTCGAAGTCGGGGATCTCTCATTCAGAAACCATTTAGGATTGCTAGATAAAGGCAGACCCAATGAAACAGCAAAAAATAACGACCGATTTTGTGTAGAACTTTTACTTCTCAAAGCTTTATCAGTTCAGTATTATCTATTCCTCTGACTGGAGAAAATCTCAATGCCGAAAGCCAGCATTTGTGTTGATGCTAAAACACCCGAACAAGAGTTAGTTAAGGAATGGATTAAGAAGTGGAAAGGCAAGATCCGATATTTGTCCAATAACGAAGGGTGCGGCTGCTGTATTGACCTGTATCAGGTAGATGCTCCAGCCGAAGTACTGAATAGACCTCCTGCATGAATCAGTGAGTATGTGCCAGTTCGTAGTTCAACAGTCCCGCAATCAAGTTGAAGCGTAAGCCAAACCGCTTTCTACGAGTGCGAGAGCGTCCCGAA
>NZ_JAMPJZ010000146.1:0-5388 GCF_039961835.1 Trichocoleus sp. ST-U1 | reverse complement strand
CCCAAGGCTCCAACGGCTGCACCACAACTGGCAAACCGCTTTTGGTGACAACTTTGAGCGTTGAGTAGTCAGAAGCTTCAATCCGCCCCTCAAACAGATTGGTATCCCCAATGAAATCCGCCACAAATGGCGTTTTGGGATGCTCGTAGATTTCAGTAGGCGAACCAATTTGCTCAATCTTGCCCCCACGCATGACTGCAATCCGGTCGGAGAGACTTAGCGCTTCCTCCTGGTCGTGCGTCACCATTACAAACGTCAAACCGAGGTCTTGATGTAAATTGGATAATTCCACCTGCATTTGTTTACGCAGCTTCAAATCCAATGCCCCCAAGGGTTCATCCAGCAAAACCACCGCTGGACGATTCACTAGCGCCCGCGCTAAAGCCACTCGTTGCTGCTGTCCCCCAGAAAGCTGGGAAGGAAAGCGGTTAGCATAGGTTTCCATTTTGACCAGCTTCAGCGCTTCTTGCACTCGTTCGGCAATTTCGGTCCTGGGTCGCTTTTTAATCCGCAATCCGAAAGCAATATTTTCCCAAACGCTCAAATGGCTAAACAAAGCATAGCTCTGAAAGACGGTGTTCACCGGACGCCGGTGGGGCGGGACATGGTTCATCGTCTGCCCCTGAATCAGCACCTCTCCTGCCGAGGGAGTTTCAAACCCAGCCATTAAGCGCAAAGTTGTGGTCTTGCCACAGCCAGAGGGGCCTAAAATACTGAAAAATTCTCCTCGGTGGATCTCCAGATCAACCCCCCGGACTGCTGTTTCTCCATTGAATACCTTAAAAACCTTGCGGAGTTCCACATCCAGTTCATTTGTAGTCTCCGGAGAGCGTTGTTCTGCTAAAGAAGTTTGAGACATAGTTGATGATTCCCAGTGGCGATGCCCCACAGAGGTTTGAATTGCTCAACACACGCCGTCGCGTCTGTTTTGTGAAGGCTGAGCCGGTGATGCTTGGTTGAGCGTTGATTGCTAACTTTGGTTTATTTTAGCTGTCGGACTCAGTCCGATTGCGATTCGCTTAAAAATTTGCCATTCTTTGATTCGTTGAACCTGAAAAAGTACATGACAAAGTACAAGTGATTCCCGCTCTGTGCTGGATGCTATTTCCACGGCACCCATTTTCAGGACACCTCCAGTTCATCTTATTGAAGTGTGACGGTACACTATGTAGGAGCAATCCCTCTGTGAATTGCCGCCCACTCAAAATACCTTTTGTTTCCCTGTTTAGAGCCAATTTATTCAGCCTCCTGCTATGACCTTAATCGCTCGGTCTTCCTCAATTGGGCGTCAATCCACCCCCCGAACTGTGGGCCGACGTCTCCAATCTGTAATTATCATGTTGCTCGTTACCTTACTCTTGGCGGGTGGGATTGGCGCTCGTTTAGTTTTTTTACAAGTGGTTCAGGGGGAACGTAACCGACAGCTGGCAGAAAACAATCGGATTCGTTTGATTCCCAAACAGCCGGCCCGAGGCACCATTTTCGATCGCAAAGGAAGAGTTTTGGCGAGCAGTCGCCTGTCTCACTCGGTTTTTTTGTGGCCCATCGCCCGCAAGCAGAAGGATTGGCCTGCTACCCTCAGCCGCCTTTCGGAACTGTTAAATGTTCCTGAGAAAGAAATTCAAAAGCAACTAGAAAAAGCCGGTTATACCTCGACCTCGCTGTTACGAATTGCTCGTGACATCAATCCTGCCCAAATTACGGCACTTGAAGAGTACAGGAGCCAACTAGAGGGCGTAGAGGTGGATATTGAAGGGGTACGAAACTACCCCAACGCTGAGGTGGGCGCTCACGTCTTAGGGTATACGGGGGAAATGAACGATGAAGAGCTAGCCAAGATGAAAGATCAAGGCTACCGCTTGGGTGATGTGATTGGTCAGATGGGTGTGGAGGCAGCTTTTGAAAAACCGCTACGGGGAGAATGGGGCGGTCAACAAGTTGAGGTAGATGGTGCGGGTCAAGTGCTGCGGATTCTTGGTCAGAAAAAGGCGAAGGCTGGGAAGGATGTGCAGTTAACGCTGGATCTGGATTTGCAGAAGGCTGCGGAGCGGGCATTGGGCGATCGCAAGGGCGCAATCGTGGCAATGGACCCCAACAATGGGGCAATTTTGGCAATGGTCAGCCGCCCAGGCTTCGATCCCAACGTTTTCTCTAAGCGGATCACCCCAGAAACTTGGAAGAAAGTACAAAGTAAGGGCAACCCCTTCGTCAACCGCGCTTTAAGAGTCTTTCCACCAGCGAGTACCTTCAAGATTGTCACCGCGAGCGCTGCGATTGAATCGGGTAAATATTCTCCGAATACGGTATTAGCAACCTATCCTTACTTAACCGTCGGTGGGATTCGGTTTGGGGAATGGAACCATGCTGGATTTGGCCCCTTGGGATTTGTTGGGGCGCTAGCGATGAGTAGCGATACTTTCTTTTATCAGATTGGTAAAGGAATAGGTGGTCCCACCTTGATTGACTGGACTCGGAAGTATGGCTTTGGTCAAAAAACGGGGATTGAGTTAGCTTCAGAAGAATTGCCGGGGTTGGTTGCGGATGCAGCCTGGAAGGAGAAGCGATTGAAGCAGGAATGGACTATCGGAGACACGGTGAATATGTCCATTGGTCAGGGCTTCTTGCAAACGACGCCGCTACAAGTTGCCGTGATGTTTGCGGTTCCGGCAAATGGTGGCTACCGAGTTAAACCCCACCTGCTCAAAGATAATGAGGCGTCCAAAAACTGGCGAGAGTCCTTGAATATGAAACCAGAAACGCTAAGGGTGGTGCGCCAAGGACTCCGGAGCGTTGTGACTAGCGGCACTGGAAAAGCGGTGAATGCGCCAACGTTACCCCCGGTTGCCGGGAAGAGTGGTACGGCAGAGGCTCCACCAGGACTGTCTCACGCCTGGTTTGGTGCCTATGCGCCTGCGGACAAGCCAAAGATTGTGGTTGTGGCGTTTGCGGAACATTCTGGAGGCGGCGGCGGTAAGGTAGCAGCCCCAATGGTGTTAAAAGTTTTGGAGGCTTATTTTCAGGTCAAGAAACCTGTTAAACCCGTTAAGTAAATTGTGAGGGGTTAGTTGTTAGTGTTTAGAGGAAAGGCTAACAACTGACTCCTCACAACTGACTCCTGACTATTGACTCCTTACAACTGGCTCCTGACTATTGACTGCTCTCAATTTCTCTGCAACGACCTAACTTCGATGGTGCCGTTGGGTGCGAACACCACTCTGAATTGGGCGAGGGGTTCCTGTGGGACAGCGTCTGGCGAGTTGCTCGGCTGGAATAATTTAGGCAGGGGCGTTTCATCCTCGTAATCAAAGGCTGGTTGATTCTGTGGCTCGTAATCGGCGACGACACCGTCTTTGTTTACGGCGACACGGTATTGTAAGCTCCGTGGAAAACTGGGAGTGGCTTGCCAATTTTGCTTGAGTTGTTCGGAAAGCCGAGCTTCTAAACTCTCTATCTGAGCTGAGTCGGTAATTTCTGGACCGAGGCTGGGCTTTTCTTTATACCCATACCAGGGACTCACTTGGGGGACGCCTCGTCTAGTAAATACCACCCGGAACTGAGCCAGGGGTTCTTTGCTGATGTCGCTACCAGTGGCAGGGATATAGAGCAATTCTGGGAGCGGAGTTTCTTCTAAGCGATCGCGTGCGGCTGAGTTAACTGGCTTGTAACCCACCACAGCTCCGTCTTTCCCTACGCCCACCCGATAAACTAAGTCTTGCCGAAACTGGCGGCGGGTCGTCCACTTCTGATAAATGTTGTTTTGCAGTTTCCGTTGTAAGAAGTACAACTGGGTGGGATCGGTCAGCTCTGGTGCTGCTGTCACCAGGGTTTCCAAGTCGGTAGCTTCAGCGCTAGATGACGTGGGGCTTGCTGTCGGCTGCTCGGACGAGACAGGGCTAGCAGGGGTCGTTAAGCTGTTGGGCTGGGGCAAGGGATCTTTGAGGTTCTTGACTTCGGGAGGGGGAACCCTAGAAAACGCGATCGCTGCCAATGCCAAACTCGTGACCCCAACTGCTGCTGGTGCGGCGCGTTGTGCCACCGGCACTTCAGCCTTCGCATAGCGTTTCGGAACCGGCGCGATGGACAGCATGATGTCTGGCAGCGTGCGACCATCAGCCAGGAACTGATCCACCGCCTCCACTAAATCAAACAGCTGTACCGTTGTGATATCAACTTGTCTTGCTTGGAGGGTTGTGGCTGTCCCACTGGATGCGCCACTATGAGTCGAGTCTCCACCACTTCCCGGCGACTCAACAATTAACCGATGCAGATGGGCATCTATTTTCTGAAACTGCACTAAACTCGGCTTGTCTTTCAGACTATGGGAGTGAGGCACCCCACTCAAGAATTCTTGAGCATAGTTGCTGGCTGCTGTCACCAGGCTTTCAAAAAAGTCACGTCCTCCCGTTAATGGCTTCTCCTTACCCGCAAAATGGCACTCAGCATTAACCAGGATAGACATTAAGGGTCGGGTGTCCACCTGACCAGCAGCTGTAGCATCGCTTAACCCTTCTAGGATCAGCGTGCAGTTAGGCAGACTGTACGGACGGCGAATAGTCATTTTCAGTTGGTGATTGGTAATTGGTAACTGGTAATTCGGGGAAAAACTAATAGGTAATTGGTAATTGGTAACTGGTAATTCGGGAAAAGTTTTAAGTTTTGAGGATTGAGTTTTTAAGTCAAGAACTTTCTTCTCGTCTCAAAACGCAACACCAATGCTCATCACTCTTATTCTTGATTACCGATTACTCCTTTTCTATGAAAGTTACACTTCTCCATCAAAAAGGCTGCTCCAAAATCTTTGCATTCCAGACGTTCCCGTACAAAATAGCAGCTCGCTTAACAGCTCAATAGCCAGATTGTTTAACTTCTCATCAGAGTTATAGGCGGCGACACCAGCGCGTCGTGGATTCATTCGGCTCCGGAAGTGAGCGCGGAACCTTTCTAAATACTCAGACAAGCGAAAATGATGTTCCAATGGCACCTGCTTGTCACGCAGCTGTTGATAAGCCAGTAGCAGCTGCCGGATCAACACGGTTAACCGCCGTGCTAGATGGCAGACTAGGATCACCATCGCTTTGGCTTCATCCAGGGTTAGCAAACGGCGTGTATAAGATCGTCGTAGCGGGTTGCTGCTTCGGATTCGCCAAAGGTGTACCCGATTTTTGATAATTCCCTGGAGTTCCAAATCCTTCGCCACTGTCAGCATTGCTTCAGACCCTCCCAATTCCAGGGCTTCTATTGCTAGTAGCATCAGGTCAATTTGTAGCCGAGTTCGACGCGGACACCCACTTGACGACGAAATCGGTGGGTCAGGGAGATTGTCTAAAATCAGCGGCATTGACTCTCGTGGAGGACTGTTTAATGGCATTACGCTCACAGAAAGATTCA
>NZ_JAMPJZ010000145.1:0-5888 GCF_039961835.1 Trichocoleus sp. ST-U1 | reverse complement strand
CAATACTGTGTCAATGACGTGGATGACACCATTATCAGCAGCAACATCCGCTGTTGCAACTGTTGCATCATTCACTTTGACGCCACCATTGGAAGCATCAATTTTCACGTCTGAACCCTGAACTGTAGTAGCTGACTTCAGCTTAACTACGTCAGCTGCCATCACTTTGCCGGAAACGACATGATAGGTCAGGATTTGCTTAAGCTTCGGAATATCTTGAAGCAAAGAATCTACTGTACCTGCGGGAAGTTTAGCGAAAGCTTCATCAGTAGGCGCAAACACAGTGAAGGGACCAGCGCCTTGTAGTGTATCAACCAAACCAGCAGCTTTGACGGCAGCAACTAGGGTGTTAAATGAACCAGCCTGAACGGCGGTATCAACGATATTAGCCAAGTTTTTTACCTAGTTTTTTGTCTCTTGTTAACAACTATAAAGTTTATTTTAATAAATTGTCTGTACCTTTAGGCATATCCCCAATTTGTTGAGTCGAGAGCCACACAAATACTAGATATCGTTTATACTAACAAAGTCATAGATTTGATTTAGGTTAAGTTGAGTTTATGCAAAAGTTATAGGATAAACTTCAACTTTATTTAAGAAGATTACTGAGCATTTTTATAACAATAATTACTGAGAGAGCCTACATTACTGCAAATGCAGTTGAGGCACCAGTCCCTCATATTTTTAATATAAATTTATGTAGTTTTATTCTACTCTTGCTAGACTAACTTGCTCGGCTGCATTTAGCAAATGTAAAACGCTGGAAACCTGAAGCAGCGATTCAGCGAAAGCAGATTTTCGGTTCTGTATTTTCTGTTCTGTAACAGTAAGTGCGATTGGGCAAAGCCCAGGGGCTGTCTCAAGAGATCCCAAAAGCTGCTAAGCGCGATCGCACTCTTCTTAGATGAAGCCTAGATCGTTGCTTGCACTAAAGGACTCTCAAAGATTTCCGTACCCATAGAAAAGCACCGCAATTTACCTTGCGGTGCTTTTCCTTCACTTGTCCTTATTTAGCAGATGCAAGCAGCTCTGATACCGATGCGTGTGCCAACACAACGCCCGGTTCGCGTTGGAAAGCATTGTAGTATTTCCGGGCAAATTCATTGCCTAGCTCTGACGGCGTCAGCAGCGTGCGGGCATTGGTAATCAGATTTTGGATATCATCCAGCGATACAGGTTCATCGCTAGAGAGCATTTCATCAATTTGCACAACCAGCTCAGAAAGGCGATGCAGCCACGCAAATTGTTCGTGCTCAATCACGAGTTTCAGGAGTTCTGTGTTGGATACCCGTCCGCGCACCTGTTCGTAAGTGATGCGTTCTGTGTCAAGCAACACCCGGTGGAGGTGCAGCAATTTGTTCCGCAGATCGCGCAGATATTGATGTTGATGTATTCGTTGTAGCAGTGTGTTAGAAGTCAATGGAACCCATCCTCCCGTTACGATAATCTTCAATTGCTTGAACAATTTCTGCTTCGGTATTCATTACGAATGGCCCGTAGCGGACAACTGGCTCGTTTAGCGGTACGCCAGCAATGAGCAACACGTCCAATGGCGATCGCGCATCTGATGGATTGGCGATCGCTACTTCCCCACCATCTTGTGCAAACAACACCATCTGCCCATCTCCTGCACGTTCCTTGTCTGCACCAAACAAACCTTCTCCATCCAGCACGTATGTAAAGGCATTGTATTCTTTTGGCACCGGCTGAACCACTGTTCCGCCCGGTTGGAGCGTGAAGTGCAGGTACATTATCGGAGTTTGCGTTGCGATCGCTGACTTCACTCCCAGCGCTTCTCCAGCGATCGCTTTTACCGTTACCAAGCCATCATCAGTCTGAGCAGTGGGAATTTGCTCCGCCGAGATTTCCTGATAACGAGGTTTCATCATCTTGTCCTGCCGAGGCAGATTCACCCAAAGTTGCAGTCCGTGAAGCCGTCCGCCAGACCGAGCAAATTCTCGCTCTGGCATTTCTGAATGGACAACACCCGCTCCTGCTGTCATCCACTGCACATCACCGGGATTCAGATGCCCTGCATGACCCTGTGAATCTTTGTGTTCCAAGCGCCCCTCAAGGATATAGGAAACCGTCTCAAAGCCCCGATGGGGATGATCCGGTGCTCCTTTTGCTTGACCTGGCTCAAAATCAACCGGCCCTAATTCATCAAGGAGGAGGAAGGGGTCGAAGTGGGAAAAGGCACTTTTAGGGAATGGGCGGCGCACAAGCATCCCTTCACCCTCCAGCGTTTCGACACTGTTAATGATGCCTGCAACCGTTCGCATCGTTCGTATTTGAGTCGTCATCAACTGTCTCCTTGATGCCTTAGTTATCAGTTTAATAAGAACCCTGGCAAAGAATATGCGGATAACCAGCACTTGCGAGAGTATGAAAGTCTCTCTAGATCGGGTCGTAAACCCCGGTCGGCAAGAAGCTGATACCTTTAGGTTCTTCGTCGGAGCAAACCATCATTCATCTCGTTTACTTTGATTGCTCCTATATATGATTGATCATATACTAGCATAAGATCGTAAGTGACCAATAGAGCTTCCACTACTTCATTCTTCGGAAAACCGTCTATGTCTCTAGCACACGCAATTCTGGGTTTACTTCAGCAAGAAGAGAGGACGGGTTACGACCTGAAAACGAGCTGCTTCGATCGATGTATTGCTCACTTGTGGCCCGCAGACCAAGCACAAATCTACAGAACCCTCGATAAACTGGTTGGGCAAGGTTGGATTACCTGTACGGTAGAAATTCAGAGCGATCGCCCAAATCGCAAAGTTTACAGCGTGACTGAGGCAGGACAAGCCGAATTAATCCGATGGCTGCAATGTCCTCAGCCCTTGCCAACCGTGCGAGATCCCTTACTCGTGCAGTTGCATTTTGCGGCGCAGTTACCCGATGAAGCTATCCTTCAACTGTTAGAGGAGCAACTAGCCGCACGCCGCCAAAAGCTCTCTGAGTGTGAAAATATTGACTTGCCAACCCTGAGCGATCGCTCTGCGAGCCGCGAGCAGATTCTGCAACGGCTCGGACTAGAATTAGCGATCCGCAGAGAACAAACTTACATTGATTGGCTCAAGACTGCTATAGAAGCGATCGGGAACGCATAATGAATCAACTAGAGGTAAAAACCAACGCCTCTATCTCGTCTTCCACTTCGCTAATCAGATCCTGCAATTGCCACCAATCGCAAGATTCCCTCGGTATCTGCTTTTGTTGTTCCAAAAGCTCGGAAAGCTGTGCGTTTAGCCGCTTGAATTCAGCAGTAATCCATTGAATCTTCATTTGACGGGCATCGGTCATAACTCTGAGTTCCCTTTACTGTGATTCTTCTTACAGGTTTGAATCAGTTAAACGGGAAAAATCACTCTAGCAACTACACCATTCAAACAAGTCCGCCCAAAATTGCTAATTTTCTTTATTAAACGCAGACTCTAATCCTTTTCTGATAAGGTACGAGCTTGCCTAAACTCCTTTGCAAAAGGGAGAAAATATCCTTATTTTTAAAAACGGTAGTGAGAATCCTGATTTCTCCCCGATACTCCTTGCAAAGAGAAAAAATAGGTTCTTTTTTCAAGCGATCGCATAGGTGGATGCGCCCAGTCATTCCTGTGCGATGCGATCGCGCCCTTGGCAGAGTTTGGGGGTATCTGATGTGTAGCCTCACCAAAGTGGAAGGGGATTCGTTAAAAAACAGCCAATATCGGTTTCCATTTTCCGAACTAAAACCCTTGGTCTATATGGATTTTAGAACTTATGGGAAAGCATAGACTTTCTAGCGCTTCGGGAAACAGAGTAATTTGAAGTGAAGATACCTGTTACTTACCTATTCCTGACCCAAAAGCGTAGTTATCAAGAATGCACTCACTCAATTTTGGAAAAAACTCAAACATGAAAAAGTTGACAAAGACGATTGCATTCACTATTTGCTCCGTCTGGCTTGTGAGTTGTGGTAACTCCGTTCCCAATGCTTCTCAGGAAAATCAACCAAATAACGCCCCGGAAACGAAGGCGGATTCTTCTAATAAAGTTCAAACAGATACCGAGGTTAAAGCTAATTCTTCTAATAAACCTCAAGCAAATACAGAAGCTAGCACTAATAAATCTAAAACAGATACCGAAATTAGCGATAATTCTTCTAACAAAGTTCAAACGAATACGGAAGTTAAAGGTGGCAGAAATAAGCAAGTTCCAGCTAAGCAGCCAACCATTGGTACCGTCACAAGCATGGTACAAGGTGACCTCAAATGCTACGTCACCCTAGTGGATGAAAACAGAATCGAGAGGAATGTTGGCGCATCATTTGAAGTCTGCGAACAAGAAAAAAGTTTCTTGAATAAGAAAGTTCGTAACTCTTATGAAATCCTCTCCGTTAATGATTGTGAAAGCATCGAACCTTGCGGCAAAAGCAAACAAGAATCTCTCATCACCAAAATGGAGATTATCGATGATGGAAACTCTCAAGCTCCAACTGACTCACAAACTCTCAGTAATGGTGAGTGGACAATAACGGTTGGTAATGCAAAATCTTGGTCAGGAGTCAATGGAACGGGAAATCTTAGCTACCGTGGTTGTGATGCTAATGGAAAATGCATCAATTTAACTGGAGGTAAAATCACTTGCCGGGATGGAAGTTGCACAACAGGGTGGGCGAATGGGGATTATTTTTACATTCTAGAGACACCAATCAGCAATCCCGATCAGCCTGAAGGAGCTGACTCTTCAACAACCTTAACCGTAAAGAAAGGAGCTGAGGTAATCCTAACAGCTAAAGGATTGAAAGCCGTATCTCCCTAACAATTCTCCCAACACAAAGTTGAGTTATAAACTGTTATTTCTAGCTTGAGTTTTAGGGAAAAGAACGCAAGGAGAAAGCGCTAGTATGCCAAAGATTTACCAAGGGCATTGGCATACTAGCAAGCCTTGCAGAAGGAAAGGCTTGTGGGAGCAATTATTAAATAATCGCGCTGATGATGAGCGCTACTGCAAGTGCGTAACAAAAAATAGCTGTAGCGCGATCGCCAATTCTATGTCTGATTCGGAGTGTCTTACGAGTTTGCCAAAACCAACTAGGTTTTGTGTAGGTGACAAAAACGAGAAAAATGGCTGTAACTAAGTAAATTGGGTTCATCTCAAGCCACACTCCGTTAGCCGTGACATATAGACGCGATCGCTCTTTAAAAAAAACCATCTCAAAGACTTCAACCGTAAAATCCCAAATTCCGGAGTTCTTGTGCAATCAACCAGAAACCGCGTTCAGCCTTCAATAGCGTGTAGTCGCAATCCTAGCATTTGAGTAGTGAGCTAACCCTTCAGATACCCGACTCCGTAAGAGTTTTCGGGTATCTCGCCTTCAGGAATCATTTAGGGGCGCTAGAGTACAAATAAATTGTTGTTAGTGGCTACTGGCAAGGATGCGAACTGACAAGTCAGCCCTAGGCTAACGCCTCGCTTTGCTGTTTTCATGCCCAAAGGGCTGTACGCGATCGCTGCCAGTCTTCTACCATCCAAAATTTGAAATCTAAAATCTAAAATGGTATAAGCAGGCTGAGTTTTAACAAAAATGTAGTTTATTGGGACAACAATTTGCTACACTCCAACTTCTGAAGTTCAAATAAACACAGATTGAGCGAATGCGGAAGGGGGTCGTGAAGTGGCTGATGATGAACGCACACTAAACGCAGAACAGATTCATCTGAGGGACTTTTCCTGGTCTTTCTGGTTTACTTTGCCTCTCTATCCTTTTGGCAGTCGGCGGACAATCCGCAAAGAAGTCGTTCAAGATACAGTCTGGACTTTTGACCAGCTTCAGGGCATCTTCTACGTTGTCGTGCCGATTCGCATGACGGTCGTTAAGCTAGATGAAGGGGGTTTGCTCGTCTATG
>NZ_JAMPJZ010000144.1:0-6163 GCF_039961835.1 Trichocoleus sp. ST-U1 | reverse complement strand
GTCGCAGGTACGGTTGAACCAGGGAGTTTTAGTGGTGGATGATTCGACCTTGGACAAGTGGTATGCCGAGAAGATAGAGTTGGTAACTCGGCACTGGTCGGGCAAGCATGGACGAGTGGTGCAAGGGATCAACCTGATTACATTGCTATGGAGCGAGGGAGACCGTCACATTCCATTGGACTATCGGTTCTACGAGAAGAGCGTAGATGGGTCAAGCAAAAACGACCACTTTCGCTCGATGCTCGAAGTAGCGAAGGAACGAGGGTTTACACCTGAGTGTGTGGTATTCGATAGCTGGTACAGCAGCCTAGACAACCTCAAGCGGATTCGCGACTATGGCTGGATTTGGTTGACCCGACTCAAGCGAAATCGGCACGTCAATCCTGACAATACCGGCAATCGACCCCTGCGCGAGGTCGCCATTGCTGCAACTGGCACAATTGTTCACCTCAAAGGCTATGGCTTCGTCAAAGTCTTCAAGATTGTCGCCCCGAACGGTGACATTGATTATTGGGCGACCAACGACCTCAATCTGGGTGAACTTCAACGGCTGCAATTTGCCGAGTTTGGCTGGGCAATCGAGGAGTACCACCGAGGACTCTTGCCAATGCTGTGGAGCCGAACGAGCGCAGGTTCGCTCCAGCCGGGCAAGAGCGCAATCATATCGGTTTAGCGATTCGTGCCTTCCTACGCCTGGAACTACATCTGTGGATGACGGGCATCAGTTGGTACGAAGCTAAATTGGCGATCGTCCGGAGTGCGATTCGTTCCTATCTAGCGGCTCCTCGCTTTATTCTCAATCCAACTGCGTAATCCCTGACTTAATTGAGGGTACTTGTCGCCATGCCCGACATTTTGCCAAGGAGTTGAAAGCGGCTGGTTATCCGATTCTCAATGATGTGGTGTTGAATCAAGTCTTAGTGTCCTTTGGGGACGCACAAACGACTCATCGGGTGATTGCCGATATTCAAGCCGAGGGGACTTGTTGGTGTGGCAGTACGGTTTGGCAAGGGCAGACGGCGATGCGAATCAGTGTTTCGTCTTGGGCAACAACGGATGCTGATGTAGAAAAGAGTTTGGCAGCTATGCTGCGAGTTGCTGGGAAATATCGTTCTGGTGAATTCTAGGATGAGCGATCGCTTGACGAGTGCAGGTTGTGATCGCTCGATAAAGCCTCTTTCCATCTACATTACTATATTGGCAAGATAGGGACTGTAGTCATGTCCTTACCTGAGATCCTCTTGCTCACAAATTTAGGTTAGCTTATAGGATAGGTTAACTTGCAGTAGTAGGGATGAATATTTTAAGTAATGTAACAATTGATGGTTTTTGGGGAAGCAGGAAAGTATCAATTCAACTATATCCTGATGTTAACTTCTTAATCGGAGTGAATGGCTCTGGGAAGACCACTCTGATTAATATGGTCGCTGCTGCACTTAATGCAGATTTTCAAGCATTAGATCGTTTACCGTTTGATAAAATTACTCTTCACCTAGCTGAGGTTGGAGGTTCAAAAAAGCCATCAATTGAAGTCGAAAAAACAGGGATTAAAAATTCACCTTTTAATAGCATTAAATATCGAATAAAAGAGAAAGCATCTGGTGAAGCAGTAACTTACTCACTTGATGATCTTGAAGAACAATTAGCTATTCGAGAAGGTTATCCTATTCGATATTACAGAGAAATTCGTCGTTCAAACTTAAATATTATTGAACATTTGCGACGGATAATTAATGTTAATTGGTTGTCAATACATCGCTCAGAAACATCGAGAATTCTTCGTGAAGACCGCAGTAATGAATCTACAGTTGATCGGAAACTAGAAGAGCTATCCAATGAACTTATCAAATATTTTTCACAGCTGGCTAGAAGAGGAGCATCTGAAGCCAATAAGTTTCAGAAAACTGTATTTCTTTCTCTTATTCCAAATCAAACCGAGAGAGAGCTGTTTTTAGCAGTAAAAAAACTAGATATAGATAATGAAAAAAAAGCCTTAATTGAGATTTTCAGAGAGTTCAATGTTGAGGAAACTGTATTTTCTAATAGTCTGGAGAAGTATTTTGAAATACTAAAAAAAGCCGTAGAAAATTTACATACTGGAGGATTCAGTTTCAATTCTGAACAACTATTTACTATTGTGAGCGCACATCGAGTTCATTCTGTAGTCCAAGAGTGGAACAAGCTTGTTGAGCTTCAGGAAAAAATTTATGAGCCGAGAGAGATATTTCTTAAGACAGTTAACAATATGCTTCAACGGAAATACCTTGAAATTAACGACAAAAATGAGCTGATTGCTGTCACTCAGTCCGAAAAAAAATTATTTTTAAAGGAATTGTCTTCCGGAGAAAAGCAATTGTTGATTATATTAGGCGCAGCACTTCTACAAGAAGAAAATCCTTGGATTTATATTGCTGATGAACCTGAACTATCTCTTCACGTTGAATGGCAAGGACAACTAATAACAAATCTTAGAAGCATTAATCCAAAAGCACAAATAATATTTGCAACTCACTCTCCTGATATTGTGAGCGTTTACGGTGAGCGAGTTTTCGATATGGAGAAACTCTTAGCATGAGTTTTCGTAGAACTCCTTCTGGCTTATCCAATATGCATTTATTCTTGCAGGTAGATGTTGTTGTGTTTACTGAAGGTGGTAGTGTTAGCTATTCGTCCAGTGAGGTATTATCCGGGGCATATAATACTCAATCTGTTGACTTGCTTTTTTGGACAAAAATATTTAAGGTTTTTCTACCTAAAAAAAAGTTGGCATTTAGAGCTATTGGCTCTAAATCAACAATCAAAAGTATCGCTAGTGATATTGCATTGGGTTCTGTCAAAAACGTTTATGTCGCTACAGATAGAGACACAGACAATTTTAGAGGAAAACTCATCAAAGCTCCAGGAGTTTTTTACACGTTTGGTTATAGCTGGGAGAATGATGTTTGGTGTGCTGATGTAGTTGAAGAAGCTTTTTATACTCTATGCCCAGTTTCGCGTAATGAAGTACAGGTGAGATCAGAGATTAATTCTTGTTATGAACAATTTGGAAAGGATATTCGTTGGGCTGTTTATGCCGACATATTACTTAGCTGTCATGGTTCTTCCCTCCTCCCAAGAGGTAAACCTGAAAGTGTTATTTCATTTGAAGCTAGTGGAAAGCCATGTGTAAACCGTCAACGTCTTCGCTCTCTTATTCAATGTAAGAAACAAAAAAAGCTCAACAAAATTTTTCTTGGACAGAAAGCACAATTTCACCCCTTATGTGATTGCTATGGGCATATTGTATCAAGTTTTTCATATCGAATCATTGTATATTTGCTCAAAAATAATTCAAATTCACCACCTCTTCCCAAAGATTATGCCTATGCTATCGGTATCGATAAATTTGTTTCTGGATTAATCAATGGTCAGTTTATAGACTGTTATAAGCATTACGAAGGGCAATTTTTGCTAGTGTAACTTTCTCTATCCGTCATCAACTTAATTGCCCTTATAGTATGAGCGCCCCTCACGGCAGGTTTAGTTAACATAAGGAAACTCAATACCCCCATTCAAAGATGCCTGATTTCTATTGTTATCACTTCACTTTATCCCAAGGGAGAGAGCAATCAATCTGAACCACTAGTAAGGCATGATCTGGCTCTAGTGTGTTTACCTGCCTATTCATATGAATAGTGGGAGGATCGCCTGTGGCACCACCCTTCCATGCGATCGCATCTTCCCCTTTTTTCCAGCAGTCCTCAAACTGGCTTTAGCTCTAAACTGCGCCACAAATACCACGAAGCAATACTGCAATAGGGCTTCCACTTTTGTCCGAAACGTTCTGTTGTCTTGCGGTCAGGAAGTGCCTCAAGATTGTAGAGATTCCGAATACCTGCACGTACACCCAAATCATCCACAGGCAAAACATCCCACCGCTTGAGACGGAAAATCAAGAGCATCTGCACAGTCCAACGTCCGACACCTTTCACCCGCGTCAGAGTCTTGATAATCGACTCATCCTCCATGACTTCCAACTCCTCAATCGTGGGCAATCCAGCGATCGCATGATGCGCCAAGTCCTTGATATAAGAGATTTTGGGACGCGAAATTCCCACGCTGCGAAGGACTTCATCCGGCGTGTCGAGGACATCTTGCGCTGAAGGAAACAGAGTGTCCGGGTAAAGCTGGAGAAACCTTTCGTGGATGACTTTAGCCACCTTGGTAGAAAGTTGTTGGTGGAGAATTGACCGGGATAGGCAAAAGAACAAGTCTCCTTCCAGTTCCTGCTGATTCAGTTGACATGCACCAATTTGGTCAATGAATCGTCCCAGAATAGGGTCTGAATCCTTGAGAAAGTCAATCGCGATCGCGTACATCAATACAAAAAGAGTGAAACTAAAATTTAGTTTTCCGCTAATAGAATGATCTTATCTTGTGGGGCAAACGTAATCAGTCGATCTTTTTTGGGATTGATCGTCACCCCATAAGCTCTACCTGAATTATTAGCATCCGCTTTACAACGATAGCCAATTGCCGATTCACCACGTTGCTTGGCGGCTTCAACAACTGTGTAAAAATTAACGGGATGATCGAGCGCAACATACTCACCGACAGGCTTAAGATAAATTTCTGAGCCTTCAGGACTAAAGAGATCGGCAAACACAGCATTGAGGCTTTTCTGTTCGGAAACTTGAGCCAGCAGCCGACTAACAATTTGCTCGCTGATGACAAAATCATCCGGGCGAGCCACTTGTGCCAAGGCTTGATTTCGCAAATCTAAAATTTCCGTGACAACCTGAAAATTGCACTTATAGCGATCGGCAATATCCCGCAGATAAAGCAATGTAATCAAGGTTTGAGCATCCGCTTGCTCTGGTTCTAAGTCAGTATTGCAGAGTACGAGAACATGGTTGTATTTAGTTAAGTCGAGGCTTTCTAATACCTGACGCTCGGTAGGATTTCCCTGAGAATACCGCACAGTCTGTTGTTGTAAGTTGAGCGATTCAGTTGATACGACCTCAGCTTCTGGAAACTCAGCAACGACTGTAACGGTGGAGCCGGGAGCAACGTAACGATCGAGTAGTTGAATAATGGTAGAAATGCGGTTATTCCAGCCCAAAATTAAGGTATTTTCTGCGGCGGCGATCGCATTTTTCTCTTTAACTTGAATCGCTTGACGCTCGATAGGAATATTAGATAGTTGAGACAGATGAATGGTACTGTCATCTTCGCTAATCAAAACAAGTTGTTCGTTGGGTTGTAACGACCTGTCGATCGGTGGATTAAGCTGGATCGTCCCATCAGCGTGTTTAATTCCCAGTACCGCAGAATCGTTGTAGGCTAAAAGCGCATCGCCGTAGGTTTTTCCTTGTAAAGTTGGTTCTGCTTTGATATAAATTTCATTCCCACTAAAATCAAGTAGCTCCATGTAAACCGTTGATAAGCCTGATTGTCTACAGGTTTGCACGACGATCCGCGAGATGAGATCGTTAGTCAGTAAAACCTCTATGTCGTTGCGTCCGATTAGACTAACAACGTCGGAACTCTTGGAGTCTTGAACTTGAGCAACGATGTGATAAGGCTGGGACACGCTGCGCGGAATACTGGTAATTGCCAGCAGAGTTTTTATGAGTTGAATATCAGCATGGGCATTGGATGAGCTTAGAATCACGATTGAGCGTGCCGTTTGGACGTTAACCATCCCTAAGTCAGTAATATTGCTGGGACTACCCGTGCGACAAACTAAGCGAATTTTGGAACGTTTACCCAAGATATTAGAAAGGGTATCTTCCATCTGTACTTTGTCCTCTTCACTGAGAATGACAATGCAAGTACCGGGTCGATTGGCATTAGCAAGGGTGAGTTCTGAGATGAGGGTAAATACTTGCAGCGACCAACCCAAAATTACAATGTGATCGGTTTCAACGACACGGGAACGTCCTTTCCGTAAGTCTTCTAGCTTCGTATCGATGCCGCTACTGAGAATGCCGATTAGGGTACTGATGATGAAGATACCGCCAAAGGTGACAAAGAGCATCGCAAACCGAAATAGCCAGCCGGTATCGCCGCCCATTGCGCCTGAGTCTAGAGTCCGCATGAAAACGCTCCAAATCGCTTCTAGAGGATGAAGGCGATCGCTTCCTTCCGGCGCAACTCCGGTGATGCTGACCAAGAATCCCAT
>NZ_JAMPJZ010000143.1:0-6817 GCF_039961835.1 Trichocoleus sp. ST-U1 | reverse complement strand
AATTGCTTCGTCAACTTGGTCTGCGGCTTGATTGCCTACTGTCACCAGCCCAAGAAGCCTTCCCTGCTCATTGATGCGGCTTTGCCTGCTTCTGCTTAACCCGAACTGACGTTAAACTTAAATAAAGCATTTTACAGCAGTTTTTTCTATCCGTTAAAAACTTAAAGCGATCGCTTGTTTTGGAGGCTTTCCATCACCCACGCGCGAAGCAGCTAAACATAGGCATCTTCGTCTGGAGCGATAAGTGTGGTGATGCCTGAACACAACCATAACCACGAGGGAAGGTGCTTGACGGTAGGGAACTGAAAACGGCAGAGTAATGAAATTATTAATATAGTTCCCGACTAATGACTGAAGAAATCCCATCTGAATTTTGGCAAGGGATCGAAGAGTTTAATCAGCATGAATTTTACGCCTGCCACGACACCTTAGAGGCTCTGTGGATGGAAGCCAGCGAGCCGGAAAAAAGGTTTTATCAGGGAGTGCTGCAAATTGCCGTTGGATGTTATCACCTAGGCAACCTTAACTGGCGCGGTGCAGTTATTTTACTGGGAGAGGGAATGCGCCGCTTGGAGGCATACGAACCTGCTTACAGTGGAATTGATGTCACCGAACTGCGGGAACAGAGTGCCGAACTGTTGACAGCACTGCAAGAAGCTGGAGCAGAAAACGTGGTTGATTTTGTAGAACAGATGCAACAAGACGAGAATGTCTCACATTTGCCAAAAATACTGCGAATAGAGGCTTAGAAACTTCTCAAGACTCAGAAACGTCGGGATTGTTGTGCCTGGTTATCGCTGGATTTGTTCTAGATCGATCCTTTAGAGAGAGTAAACTAGGCACAAGAGCCGATCACCGTCTTTGATGTCTCCGCAAGACCCATGATGACCTCATCTCAATTTAATCAAAGTCTAATGCGTCGCCTGGGATTAGTGCTGATGCTGCCAGCTGTTTTAGCGGGAGCGATCGCTATCCCCACCCAAATCCAAACCGCCCAAGCCCAAACCGCCGATGACGGACGCGCCCTCACCGTCCGTTCTGATGTGCAAGAAGCCAACTCGAAAACAGGTGTAGTAACAGCTCGTGGCAACGTGCAAATGTATTACCCCTCGCGGCAGATCCAGGCAACTGCTGCCCAAGCTCAGTATTTCAGCAAAGAACGCCGCATCGTTCTGAGTGGTAACGTCTACGTCCTGCAACAAGGCAATAGTCTCCGAGGCGAGACAATCACCTATCTGATCGATGAAGGACGCTTTGTTGCCCTGCCTCAGTCCAATCGGCAGGTAGAATCAGTTTATCTGGTCGCCGATCCAAATTCTCCAACTACACCCGTAGCGCCACCAGCTCCCGCCGTCAATCCTAAACCAGCCTTCAAAACGCCGAATAGTCGCTAGCCATTTGTCACATGGCTAATCGCGAATCGCGAATGGCTAATCGCTAATGGCTTTTAATAATTAGCAGTTAGCCATTAGCAATGAACAATTAGCTATTTCGATGATGAAAATCGTACTGGAGAATATTCACAAGTCTTACGGCAAACGTGCGATCGTCAATCGCGTCAACCTTTCGGTGGCGCAAGGGGAAGTCGTGGGACTACTCGGCCCTAACGGTGCTGGGAAAACGACGACCTTTTACATTGCAACTGGCTTGGAAAAACCCGATCAGGGTACGGTTTGGCTAAATGACCAGGACATCACCACCTTACCCATCCACAAACGAGCGCATTTAGGCATTGGCTATCTTGCTCAGGAAGCCAGTATTTTCCGCAACCTCACCGTCCAAGACAATATTCTCTTGGTGCTGGAACAAACAGGCGTGCCTCGTCGCGAGTGGCAAAACCGTCTAAATGGTTTGCTGCAAGAGTTTCGGCTAGAAAAAGTAGCAAATACGCTGGGGATTCGGGTATCTGGGGGAGAACGTCGGCGCACCGAGTTGGCGAGATCCTTAGCGTCAGGGCGAGAAGGGCCAAAATTTTTGCTATTGGATGAGCCGTTTGCCGGTGTCGATCCGATTGCCGTATCGGAGATTCAAAAAATTATTGCCGGACTACGCGATCGCTACATGGGCATCTTAATCACCGATCACAACGTCCGCGAAACCCTCGCCATCACCGATCGAGCCTACATTATGCGCGACGGACAAATCCTCGCCTCTGGCAATTCAGAAGAACTCTACAATAACCCCTTAGTGCGACAGTACTACTTAGGAGATGACTTCCAAAGATAGCCTTGGGTAATCGGTAATCGGGAATTGGTAATTACAAGAGTCATCAGTAAGAAGCATTGAATTTTGAAACCACAAGAGAGTTTTGAATTCAAAATTTCAGACGCGATAACTGTAAGTCTTCTACTCCTTAAAACTTTCCTCCAATTACCTATTACCCATTACCCATTACCCGTTCCCTACCCATCGCTCCTTGACCAATGACCAAATCTTTCAATCCGCTCTCCCCCCTGATTTCGACAGTCTCGGTGATGGATCGCTATATTGGCACCGAGCTGGTCGCGCCTTTCCTATTTGGCATGGGATTCTTTTCTTCCATCGGGGTAACGATTGGCAGTTTATTTGACCTGATGAGAAGGACTGTGGATGTAGGTCTACCCGCATCGCTCGTATTGAAAGTCCTGCTGTTAAGTCTGCCACAGTTTATGGCGTATGCCTTTCCCGCCTCAGTGCTACTGGCTGCCTTATTAACCTATAGTCGTCTCTCCGCTGACAGTGAGTTGGTTGCCCTGCGTAGCTGCGGGGTGAGTATTTATCGATTGGTGCTACCAGCGATCGTCCTGAGTTTTGTTGTGACCGGCATCGCCTTTACGTTTAATGAGTATGTAGTACCCGCTGCGAACTATCAAGCCAAAGTTAGTCTAGATAAAGCTCTAAATAAAGAAAAGCCATCTTTCCAAGAACGCAATATTTTTTATCCAGAATATACGAAAGTTAAGCTACCCAATGGCGACAGAGAACAAGTGTTAAAACGCCTGTTCTATGCAGAAAAATTTGACGGTCAGAAGATGGAGGGATTGACAATTTTAGATTGGTCTCAGGAGGGTCTCAATCAAATTGTTACTTCGCAATCTGCTGCTTGGAATCCAGGACAAAACACCTGGGATTTTTTCAAAGGCACGATTTATTTAATCTCTCCCGATGCTTCCTACCGCAATATTTTGAAGTTTGAACACCAACAGTTGCAGCTGCCTCGTACCGCCTTGGATTTGGCAAATTCTGGGCGCGACTACGGCGAAATGAATCTTGCACAAGCCAGAGAACGGCTGAAATTAGAACGCCTCAGTGGTAATCAACAAAAAATTCGCAAGCTTCTGATCCGCATTCACCAAAAAATAGCTTTACCGTTTGCTTGTGTCGTTTTTGGTATTGTGGGTGCCGCTTTAGCCAATAGACCGACTCGCACCAGTAAAGCGACGGGTTTTGGGATTAGCGTGATCGTCATTTTTGCTTACTATTTGTTAATGTCCGTTGGTGATGCTCTGGGACTAAGTAACTTCCTCTCTCCCGTAATTGCTGCTTGGTTACCGAATCTGTTTGGATTGGGAGCAGGGGCGTGGTTCCTGCTTCGAGCTGCCCGCTAAACTTTAAGGTAGTGTCATCGTCAGTCGTGTAGGGACGGTTCTCGCTCAAGATATTGAGCGATAGCGAAGCATAACGCACTGTGCAAATTACTGTTTTTCTCTCCCTAATTCATTGGGGAGAGAAAAAGTTGCACATGGCCTAAGCATATCTATAAACCCACCCGTTCTTGGTAGAGGCATATCTGTTCCCTGCCCCTCAGTGAGTGTTTTTCGGTTTCTAGTAATTAATGCTCGTTGAGCGATCGCAACCTTTCTAACTTCCTAAATTTAAACTTTAGTAAACTAAAAGCTTGGCTAAAATTTTACAAAAATGAAAGAAATCTTTTAACAAACTGTATATTAAGACAGTTCCTGTTCAAGGCAATAGCGTATAAAATCGACTTACAATCCCTTGTGCAAGTCGAGCTGCACTACAGCTTATGTCATCCTCCAAACAAGTCCCTGCCTCCATCCGCTATCTCAAAGCACGGTTACGGACATTCGCACGCCCTGCGTTTTGGGGATCGGCGATCGCACTGGTGATGATGGTGATAGGGGTATGGGAGTACTGGGTACACCCAGAATGGCTTAACAGCCTTTTAGATGGAGAAACGGAGAGTGGGCAAGTTGATTCCGCAGAGAATCCCTCGGATGACCCAAACCTTTCTCAAGAAAGCAGTGTGATTGGCGCTGATATCGATAACTTGCCCGCGCTCATGCAGGAATTTAATCGCGGCACTAATCAAGGCGCTGGCAAGAAGGGAAAGGAAAAAGCTCAAGATCCCACCCAGCAAGAAGGTTTATTTGAGCAACTGACTCGCAACCCGGCGACTGCTTCTAATACAGAATCGACCGCGCAGCCTCAAGCGATCGCAGGAATCCCCAAAGCTCCGCAAAACTCGAACAATCCATTTCTGACATCAGCACAAGATTTATTAAATACTGGATTAAATGTTGGCCCCCAGCCCAATACAGGGGCATTTTTGGGATTGACACCCACGAACCAACAGGCGGTAAATTCTACTACAACAGCAACCTCCACTCCGAATCTGGGCTTTGGCGTGCCCAATTTAACTAACCAGAACCAAAACGTCCTGCCAGTCAACTCCCTGCAACAAGCGTTGAATCAAACTTCGGCAAACCAAGCAGTAAACGCATCGCCATCGGGAAATACGTCTCAACAAACGCTTCCCAATTCCACATCCACTGGGCAAATGGCACCACCGCCAGCAAGTGCCCTAGCGAACACTACAGGCTATAGCACTCCCTTACCCACGACTAGCAACGCTACTCAGGGTTCTTCCGCCCCGAATTCTTACACCTATTTAACCCAACCCCAGGCGGTTCCTCCCGTTGTAGCACCTGCTGTCCCCGTAACACCACAGATAGCACCGCCAGTGGCACCGATAACGACCAGTAATTATGGGCAGTACCCATCGGGAGCGAACACTCAAAGAAGCGGGTTCAACAGCAACTCTGGTTTTGGCTCCAATCTTGGTAATTCCGGATCGCAACCGGGTCAGTTGAACCAGCCTAACTTTACAGCTCCTCGTCGCGTTCCAGGACGCTACATTGGTGGGGGTCAGATTAATACTTTCTCAAATCCATAGCTGTTAGCAATTAGCTGTGGGTTGCTCGCTAATTGCTAATCGCTATTTACTAATTACTTTGGAAGTATTTGATGATGGCGGAGGCAAATTCCGAGCATTTCAGAGGCTCCACCGGCGGTTCCATGAGTCGAGCCAAATCATAGGTGACTTCGCCGTTAGAGATCGCCTGACCGAGGCCATGCTTAATCAAGTCAGCTGCCTCCTGCCAGCCCATAAATTCCAACATCATCACGCCTGACAAAATGACCGACCCGGGGTTTACCCGATCGAGTCCAGCGTGCTTCGGTGCGGTGCCGTGAGTCGCTTCAAAGATGGCGCATCGATCCCCAATATTGGCTCCTGGCCCCATCCCCAGGCCACCGACAATCGCTGCCGCTGCATCTGACAAATAATCACCATTCAGGTTCATCGTAGCGAGGATGGAATATTCATCCGGTCGAGTCTGAATCTGTTGGAAAATGCTGTCAGCAATTCGATCGTTCACCATCACCTTGTCTTTCCACTGACCGTTGCCGTGGGTTTCCCAGATGGTATTGAGAACATCTTCCACTTCACGAGTGATTTGGGCTTTTTTCTCTGCCGTCAAGGCGTCGTACCCAGGCTCAATCTGACGGGCGTTTTCTTCCAAGGTAATCTCTGGATTACGGGCTTTGTTGTCCAGAATCCATGATTCTCGTTCTGTAACGCACTCAGCGCGAAACTCAGCGATCGCTACTTCGTAACCCCAGTCCCGGAAAGCCCCTTCGGTGTACTTCATGATGTTGCCCTTATGCACCAGCGTCACCATCTGTTTCTGCTTGGGTAGCCGCAGGGCATTCTTGATGGCACGGCGCACTAGGCGCTGGGAACCCGTCTTACTAATTGGCTTGATGCCGATTCCAGAGTCTAGGGGAATTTGCTTTTTGCCGTGTTCTGGCGTAGCTGGAATTAGCTCATTATTGAGTATGTCAATCAACTTGTTAGCAATTTCGCTGCCTTGACGCCACTCAATTCCCAGGTAGATGTCTTCTGTATTTTCTCGATAGATGATGACATCAAGTTTCTCTGGGCTTTTGTGGGGAGAAGGGGTGCCTGGGTAATACTTGCAGGGGCGGACACAGGAGTAAAGGTCAAAAATCTGACGCAGTGCCACATTCAGCGACCGGATGCCGCCCCCAATCGGGGTTGTTAGCGGCCCTTTGATGGCAATACCGTATTCTTTAATTGCGTCTAGGGTATCTTGGGGCAAATATTGGTAGGTGCCGTACTTCTCACAGGCTTCATCCCCGGCGTAGATTTTGAACCAGCTGATTTGTCGCTTGCCACCATAAGCAGCTTGGACAGCGGCATCAAAGACCTTCTGGGCGGCGGGCCAGAGGTCGATGCCCGTGCCATCTCCGCGAATGAAAGGAACGATCGGGTTGTCTGGAACAACGGGTTCGCCATCTTTGAAAATGATACGTTCGCCCATGTCAGGAGGAGTGATTTTTTCGTACATATTGCACTTTTGTTGGATCTAGTCTAGCCAGACAATATTTTGACAGGAAGACTAGGGCGTGTCATCAATTCAACCAGATGACCGTAGCAGCGAGGTGAATCGCACCGAGAAAGTTAACCGCACGCTTGTCGTAGCGCGTTGCAATCGCTCGATACTGCTTGAGT
>NZ_JAMPJZ010000142.1:0-6937 GCF_039961835.1 Trichocoleus sp. ST-U1 | reverse complement strand
CCAACAATGTAACAGTTTGTTTCGCAATTGATGGCAAATCACCGAATCAGCAAGTAAAGGACAAAGGAGCGATCGCTTTTGCGCGATCGCTCCTTTGTCCACCCGATGTTACTAATTTCTTGGTGTCTTGGTGGCTAAGTAACCCTCTCACAGAGGCTACCCTAAAGACCCAACGGCGCAGCTTTTAGGTAAGCTGATTTTCTTGGCGCAGATAGGCTTCAATGAACGAATCGAGGTCGCCATTCATCACATCGTTAATGGCAGTCGTTTCCACACCTGTCCGCAGATCCTTGACCATCTGGTACGGGTGGAAAACGTAGTTACGAATTTGGTTGCCCCAAGCTGCCTCTACCATATCGCCTCGAATGTCAGCAATTTCCTTGGCGCGTTGCTCTTGGGCGACAATCAGCAACTTAGCTTTGAGGATAGCAAGACCTTTTTCTTTGTTTTGCAGCTGACTTCGCTCTTCGGTACAGCGCACGGCAATGCCGGTGGGAATATGAACAATCCGCACCGCTGTTTCCACTTTGTTGACATTTTGTCCACCTTTACCACCAGCCCTAGAGGTGGTGATTTCTAAATCCTTATCTGGAATGTCCAGAGTCACGGATCTATCCAGAGTTGGCATTACTTCCACTCCAGCAAAGCTTGTTTGGCGCTTGTCGTTGGCGTTGAAAGGCGATATCCGCACCAGCCGGTGGGTTCCTTTTTCTGCCTTCAGGTAGCCATAAGCATAACGCCCTTCAATCTCTAAGGTGGCTGACTTAAGCCCCGCTTCTTCTCCTTTGGAGATTTCCGCTAAGGTAACTTTGTAACCGTGGTTTTCTGCCCAGCGAGTGTACATCCGCAGCAACATTTCCGCCCAGTCTTGGGCGTCTGTGCCACCTGCACCGGCGTTAATGGTTAAAACGGCTCCGCTTTGGTCATAAGTACCGGAAAGCATCTGTTGCAATTCCCATCGCTCAAGTTCCTGATTGAGCTTGGTGATGTTGCTTTCAGCTTCCAAAAGCAGTGACTCGTCGGCTTCTAATTCCAGCAGTTCCACAACCGCCCTGGCGTCTTCTAGGCTGTTTTTCCACTGGTGAAATTGTTCCAAGTGGGATTTGAGGTCATTGAGTTCTTGGAGGGTTTGTTGGGCACTCGTTTGGTCGTCCCAAAAATCCGGTTGCGCCGCGACTTGCTCCAAGTCTTGAATTTTGGCAGTTAGAGCAGGAACGTCAAAGATAGTCCTGGGTTTTACCCAGGCGATCGCACAACGTTTCGACTTCGCGTTTAATGTCTAGGAGTTCAATCATTGTTTTGAGCTTTTTCCGATGAGCGCTTGGTAGTAAAGTTGCACTCTTTTCGATCTTAGCTGGAGTCTCTCTCCCAATCACTAAGACCTGAACAAAGAAAGCGAAGGAGAGGAACAGGGGAAGTTACCAATTATCTCTTACCCATTACCCCATTAAGATTGAATTTGTGGAGTAACTGCTGAAAGTTAAAGATAGTCTTGATCTTGATCCAGATGCTAAGACAACGTTTCTACTTCACGTTGGATGTCTATGATTTCCAGCATTGCTTTAGCGCTTTTTCTTGATCGCTGCTCATATTGCACTGCAATCAAATTTATCTAAGTTTCTTGCTAAATGTCCAGTCCCAAAAAAAGCCGTGGTTTCCCACGGCTTCAAGATGTGTGCGCTTAATGAAACTTTTGCCTGTTAGTCGCGGCTATTAAAAGCGATCAGCAACCGCAGGATAAAAATGAACAAATTGATGTAAGTCAGATACATCGACAAAGCAGCAGGCAGATATTGGTCATCGCGGTAAGCGCGGGGCAGGATATAGAAATCCACCACAGCAGCTCCGGCAAACAAAAACACGCCAATACCAGAAATGGCAATTTCTAGCCAGGTGGGTGTATAGACACCAAACAAAGACAACAGCAGCTGACCCACTAGCACCACAACTAGGGCAATAATACCTAGCTGTACTGTTTTAGTTAGAGCCATGCCGTCTTGCTCCGACAGATTGGAGCCAATCTGTCGTGCAGCAATAAAGGTAACGCCACAGCCGAGGGCGGCAAAACCAATTCCTGCCACACCGACCCCTGGTGTCCTCAGAGCCACGAATATCAATCCGCTCAGGGTATAGCCCGACAACAGACTGTAGGTAGCGAGGAGGGGCAGAGCAACGCTTTTCTTGCCATTAATGGCAACGTTTTGGGCAACGAAGAAAAGGGCAAATTCTGCAACCAGGGCAACCCAAAAGGTTGGCATGAATAGCCCTGGGTTGGAGCGAAGAACGCCAAGACCCCCGTAGGTGCCAAGTGCGGTTAAGACAAGTCCAGCGCCTACGTAGGGGAGGGCGTTGGCAATGACATTGGGGCCAACGAGTGCGTGATTTTTAGCCTCACGCATCGCTTGACGGAAGTTACTGGTGTTACTCATGAAGCTTCCTCAGAAATATTACGAGTCATTTACATTTAGGCGATCGCCAGTCTAATTCAATTGTGACGTAGAGCCGGAGTCCTTAAAAGGGTGGGTTTCACGAAGCAAACGCTTACGGTTTGTTTTTGAAGTAAGGATTAGTTTTTGGCTACATCAAACTGCAACTTACGTATATATGCTGACATTCCGGGAGAGGCTCTCTGTGAGTTCCGTATTCCAACGATGGTTGTTGAAAGCGCCTATACAGAAAATGAATTCAGTTAGACGAAATGAAGAGATAGCGATTTCCCAATCTCCCAAACGGGGTGGTTTTACAGAGGCTTTGACAATGGCGACTCAATCTTCTTGCAGCTCCGATTCGATGGAACTTTTGATTGCTTACTATAAAAATCCATCAGTTGAAGTTCGCAATCAACTGGTGCAGTTGAATGCTGGACTGGTTCGGAAGATGGCTCATCGAGTCAGCTATCAGTGTGCGGAACCTTATGAAGATTTGGAACAACTCGGCTATCTCGGTTTGATTCGGGCGATTGAGCGATTCAATCCCCATCAAGGTTATGCTTTTAGTTCCTTTGCGGTTCCTTACATTCGCGGCGAGATGCTGCATTATTTACGCGACAGAAGCGGCGTAATGAAAATGCCTCGTCGGTGGCAGGAAATCCAGCAGGAAGGACAAAAGGCGCGAAAAGAGTTGGCACAAACTTTAGGGCGATCGCCAAAAGAAGCTGAAATTGCCCAAGCAATTAAAGTATCTCTAGAAGAGTGGAGTGAAAGCAAGGTTGCGGCTCAAAACTGCCGACCATTAAGTTTAGATAGTGTCGTTTTTGAGCAGTCTGACTTTCAGGTGACGTTGGCGGAAACACTCCCTGACCCTCGCTATCAATCTTGGCAAAGTCAAGAAGAAGAACGGCAAGAGCTGGAAGGGGCAATGAGTTATTTGGACAACAAAACTCAAGCAGCAATTGAGTTGGTGTTGGTACGAGATCTTCCTCGGAAAGAAGCGGCTAAGCGAATTGGTGTCAGCCCGATGACGGTGACACGGCATCTTCAAAGAGGAGTTGAGCAGTTGGTATCGCTGTTGCAACCTCAATCAACCGAGCGTTTGGCTAGTTAAAGGCTTCCTGGAAAGAATTACAAGCAAGACAGCTTGTTTGGGAAGTAGTCGCCAGTTAAAAATTAGTAGAGAGTTTGTAGAGTGGTATATACCACTCTATTTTTTTAGGTGGCATAACGCCTGAAGGCGTTCGGCTACATTTTCCCCAAAGCTACCACTGCATTCTGCCCTCCGAAACCAAAGCTGAAACAAAGCACCTGTTTAATTTCACCTTGACGCGGGACTTTAACTAAATCTAAATCAAATTCTGGTTCCTTTAACCCCACACACGGTGGCAAGATTTGATGCTTCAATGCCATTAGGGAGAAAGCGACACCTAAGGCTCCAGATGCTCCCAATGTATGACCTGTGGCTCCTTTAGTAGAACTGACTGGCACCGTTTGGGGAAAGAGATACTGAATTAAGTGCGCCTCATTTTGGTCGTTGAGCTGGGTAGCGGTACCGTGAGCGTGGATGTAATGGATGTCCGCAGGCAAAAGGTTGCTGCGATCGCAACATTGTTTGACCGCCGCGATCGCGCTGCGACTTCCCGGTTCTGGCGCATTAGTATGATAAGCGTCCGATGTCAAGCCAAATCCCAGCACTTGACCATAAATCCGTGCTGAGCGACGCTTTGCCAATTCTGCGGATTCCAGTACCAAGACGGCTCCCCCCTCTCCCAAGGCTAAGCCTTCCCGCCGCCGATCAAAAGGATAAGCGCCCGTTTGAGCTAAAGCGCCCATCTGCTGAAACCCTGCCAGGGTCAGCGGTGTAATCGATGATTCCACGGCTCCAGCAATGACTTGCTGACAGTGCCCAGTTTCCAAGAGCGACGCTGCTTGCGCGATCGCCCAAATTCCAGTTGCACAAGCCGCCATTGGTGCCAAGACTGACCCAGTTGCCCCGATTTGACGAGCGGCTGCGATCGCATTCATGTGGGGCAGCGTCTCCAAAAAAGCCTGGGTTGGCAGGTGTTTGTATCGCGGCGATTTTACTGGTTCGGCATCCCGATAGAACTCCCGCGCCAATTTCTCCCAAGATGCCTGATAAGAGCGACTCGAACCAATGACGACTCCACAGTCGGGCAAAGGCGAAACTAAACCAGCATCTTCCAGCGCTATAGCGACAACCCGCTGAGTCAGGGTTGCTAACTCAGCGGGTTGTTTCCCTATCAGTCCTAAGGGTCGGGGGGCAAGTTCTGGAAAGGGTTGATACAACTGAATGCCAGATTGACCGGCGATTAAACGTTGCCAGCTCGTCTGCAAGCTGTTACCCAAAGCCGAGACTAAACCAATCCCAGTAACGACAATCTCCACCGATTACCCAGCGAATCGCCAATTGCTATTTCTTGAGATTTTCCGCACCTTTGGTCACCTTAGCCGATTCAATGCGATCGCCCTGCTGAATCTTGTCAACGACCTCCATCCCTTTGGTTACATAGCCAAAAACAGCATAGTCACCATCCAAGAACGGCAAATCGGCTAAAGCAATGTAAAACTGCGACGAAGCCGAGTCGGGTAAAGATGAGCGAGCCATTGCGACAGCGCCACGAGTATGTCGCAACTGCGGGGGTTGAGAAGCACCCGCACTTTTGAGCGTTTCGCTGAGAACGGGTTTTTCCGCCCCTTTGGGCTTAATTTCGAGGGGAATGTAACGCGCTTGACCCGTCGCTGGATCGATAAAACCACCCATCCCCAGACGTTCTGTGGGCACATTCGGGTCTTTACTTTGCGGATCGCCACCCTGAGCAACAAAGGGTTGCGGTTGCCGCACTACGCGGTGAAACACCAGTCCGTTATAGACACCTCTTTGAACTAAATCGACGAAATTCCCAGATGTAATCGGGGCATTAGTGCCATCGACTTCAATCGTAATTAGCGAGCCTTTAACCGTCATGTCTACGGTGGCTTTACCTTCTAGGCGGGGCAAACTGCTTGTTTTGGGACTACTCGCTGGAGTGGCAGATGCTGAGGTTGTTTCAGTTGCTGAGGGGCTGGTATCCGAGGAAGTAGCCTGCTCGGTGGTACATCCCCCCAACATCAGTCCTGCGATCGCAAAAAGTAATATAAACCAGTGCCGGATTTGTATCTGCATTTTCATTTCACCTAATTGGTAGCCAGAGCTACTGAATCATCTTATGCAGATATTGGGAGGCTCAACCAAGAATTGTTAGAGACCTTCAATGGGCACTTCCAAGAAGCGAGCTAGTTGGGCACCCTGATTTTCCAGCTCTGACAAGGGTAGAGGTTCCCCAACTCGCGTCAGGGGAATATCGCGGCGTCCTTTGACGCGCAGGTAAATCGACCGGCGTGGGTTGAGACCTTCTTTAATTTCCACCCGAATCGCTTGGACATCTTGTATGCGACAGCCGACTTCAATTTGGCGGTTTTTGCCGAGAAAGCCCCATCTAAAGATCCGAATATATCCGGTTTCTTGATTAAACTCGTTGTAACCGCCCCCTACGTCTAAAAGAATCATCATCCATAGATAGAGCGCTACGAGTAACCCAGCTAACCCGTAAAGTCCCATGACTATCCCTTGAGGGATAAAAAGTAACTTGGTGGGGTCAGCAAAAGGGAGAAGATTGACTTTTAGGTAACTTGAAATTCCAGCCAATAAAAAGCCTGTAGCTCCCAAGGAGACTACGGTTGCCCACCAATAGTTACTCAAACGACGAGAGCCTAAAACCTCTTGACGGAGAACGCGGTTACTTGTGGATGTTGTCGGTGCAGCCATGAAAGAAAACTCTGTGTTCGCCAAAGTTGTTAAGGAAAATTTTTAAGATCGGACTGATTCAGATTATCTAGCTTCCCAGGGATTTATGCTATTGATTTAGCAATCTAACTGAGCTAGAGATTAATGAGAAGTACGTGTCAGATTGTAAAAATTCTGATATTTTCTTATCATAGAGGACACGTGCTAGAACCCTAGGGTTTTACTTTGGGGACAAAAAGCGCCCCATTCCCAAATAACAGTAGCCTGAAACCCGGTATCAGGGCGACAGGTTAGTGGAAATTGACACGCAGGGGAATCAAGCGAGTGTGTCTATTGAAGACAGAACCCGGCAAACTTCTCCAAAATAATCCCACTACTGTCTGACGTGGGTCGTGTCAAATAAATAATGTTAATTGCTCAAGTTCAGACGATTTGACGCAATAGTAAGAGGATTTGAAATGACCATTGCAGTCGGACGCGCGCCAAGTTCAAGAGGGTGGTTTGACGCCATTGACGACTGGCTCAAGCGCGATCGCTTCGTATTTGTCGGCTGGTCCGGCCTACTGCTATTCCCCTGCGCCTATCTAGCGCTAGGCGGCTGGCTCACCGGCACCACCTTCGTCACCTCCTGGTACACCCACGGACTCGCCTCCTCGTACCTCGAAGGCTGCAACTTCCTCACCGTCGCCGTCTCAACGCC
>NZ_JAMPJZ010000141.1:0-7132 GCF_039961835.1 Trichocoleus sp. ST-U1 | reverse complement strand
AATGGATAGAGATAGAGGCTTATCGGGACTGGAAAAGTTTAGTAAAGTATGTCAAAAATGTGCTAAAAAAAGTCGGAACCGAATATGTAATTAATTTTGCTTAAGCACTTATGGCAATACCAGCAAATTAGTTTTTCGGGGTAGCACCTGAGGGACTTACTCCATTTAGGGCGAGTATTATCGGGAATTGTGAAGAAGTTTGTAAGATAGCGATCGCAAATTCCTGCGGTGTCTAGTTTCAGGAGAAACTCCCACAAACTAAAATCCCAGGATTGTCCGAAAACTGGTTAGGAAAGAAGTGTTGCATCAACAAGGCGATAGCGAAGCACTAACTTGTCAGTTCGCATTTTTGTGCCTTTAGTGCAAAAATTTATTGAACAGATGGTAGAAGAGGAAGAATAGGCAAGGGTTTCAGCAAGTTCTCCTGGGTACTTTTATCGATGAGAAGTACCATAAGCGATCGCTTGTGTCAGAAATTCTTACTAATCCGTGGAAGATTATAAAACTACATTTTAAGTTAATTAAACTCTGCGTTATCCTCTGCATACCTTTGCGTTAAAAAACAAAAAAGGTGGGGATCGCCCACCCTACATAAATTAACCCTTAATACAGACAACCTGCTTCAACGTCGCTACAACTTCAACGAGATCCGCTTGATTAGCCATAACTTGCTCGATCGGTTTATAAGCGCCAGGAATTTCATCCAAAACGCCCTCATCCTTGCGGCACTCTACACCATTTGTTTGCTGAATCAAATCATCCAATGTGTAGACATTCTTTGCCTTGTTTCGAGACATCAAACGTCCAGCGCCGTGACTGCAAGAACAGTAGCTTTCAGCATTACCTTTACCCTTAACAATGAAAGATTTTGCCCCCATTGAACCAGGAATAATGCCATAATCTTCTTCACGTGCCCGGACTGCACCTTTGCGAGTGACATACACATCTTCGCCAAAATGCACTTCTTTTTCGGCGTAGTTGTGGTGACAGTTCACTGACAGCAGCGGCTTTGTTTGTTTACCCCCAGCGAGATGCTTTTCTACAATTCGCTTAAAACGCGCCATCATCACGTCGCGGTTGAAACGGGCGTAGTCTTGCGCCCACTGTAGATCGTGCCAGTAGGTGGCAAATTCAGGCGTACCAGCGACAAAGTAAGCTAAGTCTGGATCGGGTAAGCGATCGCCTGCTAGTTTTGCGAGTTCTTTAGCCGTACCAATATGGTTTTGTGCCAGCATATTACCGATGTTGCGGGAACCAGAGTGCAGCATTAACCAGACAGCGTTCTCGGTATCCAGGCAAACTTCAATAAAATGATTCCCGCCACCGAGAGAACCCATCTGTTTCATGGCTTTACTTTCCAGGCGCTGCACCCCTGAATGCAATTCTTTGAAATCTCGCCAACCCTGCCAGTTTGAAACGGCTTTTTCAACATCTTTGTTTTCATTGAAACCAACCGGAATCGCTGCTTCTAAATCCAGACGAATTTGCTTTAGCTTACCCTCCAATTGTTCGGCAGTAAAGGGTGTTTTAATTGCCATCATCCCGCAGTTGTGGACAAAAACGCCAGCACTTAGGGCAAAGTTACCATATTCTGGCACTGTCAAGCAGTAAACATCTTCTCTTTCTGTCAAGGGAATAATTTCGACTACTTTATGGTTGTAGCCGTGTTGATTCTTTCTGTGATTATGAAGCCCGATTGGACTTTTGACTTCATCTCCACAAGTTTCACAGATGTAAATCCGATTAGCAATTTCCTTGCTCTTGTATCTTCCCTTTTCGCTGGTGTTGTATTGAATTAAAAACTGCTTTCCTCTGGCCCCATTTCCCGATACGGATGCCCTGAAATGTTCTGGACGTTCCTGCATATGAAGAATATGTTTCGTCCCTCTTTCAGAATAATATCTGTATCCATCCGGAGTAGTGGCTTTAGCCGCGATCGCTTGCTTTCTTTTTTCCTCAAACTCTAACGATTGCCAATGGGTATTCCTGTCTACTAATGAGCGGTGATAAGCAGAATGATCTTTATCACCCATAAACTCTAGATTTTCTGGACGATTGTCAGCTTGCTCAAAGTTCTTGTGGTGAATAACAGTTTTCTGACCGTTAAATGAAGGAACTTTCCCTAATAACCCAGACCGAGCAATAACCCAGTGCGCTTTTTGCCATCTACCTGAATAGGGTTGCTGGATTAAAATATATCCATCTTTATCTACTTGGGAATAAAAAGGCATCAACGAAGCACCAGCTTTGAGGTCGCCAGCTTCCTGATAAGTGCCGTTTCTGAGCATGAATTGATGGTCAGGGGTACATTTGATTTCCTCTCCGTTGTCGAGAACTACCTTTAAGAGTTCTGCATTACGACGAGTTAGCTTAGCCGTAGCCTTCGCGGCTACAATTCTTTGAGTCTCGGTGCAGGAATAGACAACAAACTCTTGCTGAGCTTTGGCTAGTTCTCCGATTGGGTAGGATTTACCATCAGCTAAAGGAACCAGAGTGTCACCAGTAAAGCAACCAATATCCACACCGACAGCAGCTGGCATAATTGCTTCTTTAGTCGCCACAACAGAACCTACCAAGGCACCTTTGCCAAGGTGAACGTCTGGCATCAGCGCTACGTGTTTGAATACAAATGGCAGGGAGGCAACATTCTTTGCCATCTTGGTTTCATCGGAACCAAGGGCATGATTTGCCCAAGATAGCACTGGCACTGGGGTTGAAATTTCTAGCTTTTCGTATGGCATAAACGTTTGCCGCTGATATTTGATATTAAAGATCCGTGACGCTGCGAGCCTACTCCCGGTCGCGATCGCAATCTGCGCTGAGGTAGCTCTGGCAATAATACTTTATGTATTACTTTTATAATACATAAAGGAGTGCGGGTTTGTCATCTCCCAAAGACATCCGCAGGAAGAGTTTCTGCGTTATAAATAGCATTAAGATTTGTAAAGAGGAGAACGCTCCTCAGGTAATCTACAACAACGCAGATAAAATCCTATGGCGGTTGGCAAGAACTCAATCTATGAGCGCTTCTTAGCACCTGTGGTTCGGCTGTTGATTGATGAAGAGAAGCTGCGGAGTTTCTATGAGAGTGTGGATTGGGAGCAAGAGGGCGATCGCTTCCGGAAACCCAATCTTTCCTATCCCTCCTACTACAGTAGCCAAAACTTCCACGGCATTGAGCGCGGTTATCTTAACTCCGGTGCGGCAGTTTCCTACGACCCGATTACCCAGTACGCCTTGCCTCCCAACGAAACTTGGGTACGCCAAAGCTTGATTGATGCGATTGGAGGGCAACCGCGACGGATTTTAGACTTAGGCTGCGGTACCGGCTCCACAACGCTGATGTTAAAGCAAGCTTTCCCGCAAGCGGAAGTCATTGGTCTAGACTTGTCGCCTTATATGCTGGTGATGGCTGACTACAAAGCCAAAAAAGCACAGCTAAACATCCAATTTTTGCACGGGAATGCTGAAGAAACTGGCTTTCCTGATGCGTCCTTTGACCTGGTAACGGCTTCTTTGTTGTTTCACGAGACACCACCCGCCGTATCTCGCACCATCTTGCGGGAAAGCTTCCGCCTGTTAAAGGCTGGGGGAGAAGTGTTGATTCTCGATGGCAATCAGAAAACGATTCGCCAAGTAGATTGGCTAAGTGATATTTTTGAGGAGCCGTACATCAGAGCTTACGCCAGTGATAGCGTAGATGCCTGGATGGGAACCGCAGGATTTGAAGCGGTGCAAACTCAGGATGTGTTGTGGATACACCAAGTTACTAGAGGCATCAAACCCATCCCAGTTCAAAACCCTGGCTCGGTATCAACATCCCGTACAGCGACCAGTAGCACGGCAGATAATGAGGATTTGGAGGGCTTTGGTGCCCCAGCTTTTGGCACAACGGCATGACTTTGAAGGCAGTTTTGTTTGACTTTAACGGTGTCATTATTAACGATGAGGCAATTCACCGCGAACTAATTGATGAAGTTCTAATTTCAGAGAATCTGCGGTCGAAACCATCAGATTACCGACAATTTTGTTTAGGCAGGAGCGATCGCTCCTGCCTGAATCAGCTGCTGAAAAATCGCGGTAGATTTGTCACCGAAAACTATTTAACCGAATTGGTGAACCGCAAGGCGCAAGCCTACCAGCAGCGCTTGGAGGCGCTGGAAAAGCTACCTATTTATCCAGGCTTGGAAGACTTCATTAACCGATTGCGGATGCGAGAATTGAAACTGGCTGTAGTCAGTGGCTCCATCCATTCTGAGGTAGAACTGGTATTAACTCGCGCTGGAGTGGCTGAGTCCTTTAGCGTTATTGTTGCCAGTGACGACATCAGCGCGAGTTCGCCAGAACCCGATGGATATCTTCTGGCAGTGGAACGCCTCAATCAGCAATATCCTCATCTCAACCTACTGCCATCGGAGTGTCTGGCGATTGAAGATACCCCAGCCGGAATTCAAGCTGCAAAGATTGCTGGTGTGCCAGTAGTGGGAGTAGCGCATACTTACCCGTTTCATATGCTGCAACGCTGGGCTAACTGGGCTGTTGATGAGTTTTCTGACTTAGAATTAGAGCGGCTGGAACAAGTCTATTCTCGAAGTACACCCCAGGCAACGATCGGATAAACCACTGACTCTGTACGGATAACGCGATAGTTAGTTGTTTCTGGCTGGATGTTAGAATATTTTAGAATATTGAAGTTCAATAGCTCATAGCTTATGGCTATTAGCTCACAGCTTGGGGAATTAGCTCAGTTGGTAGAGCGCTGCGATCGCACCGCAGAGGTCAGGGATTCGAGTTCCCTATTCTCCATTAACATCAGCAAGGTAATTAATCTAAAGTCTACTAAAACTCTACTAAGAATGAGTAGCTATATGGAGATTTTGGTCTTCTTAGCTGTAGGAAGCTCTAGAGTTCGATGGTTTAATTGCAGATTGATAAATTGCACATCGCCTGTCACCTTAGTATCTGCGATCGCTTACAGGCAAATCCTTATCCGTCTTAGAGCGTTAACCAACTAAAAACCTGCTCAACCGTCAGTTTTAACCCAATCCCACTAAGAATAGGTAACTCAGCCGTTCCCCTTAGCAATTGTACTCGCTGCTCCGGAAACACAACTAAAATACTCTCCTCTTCTGGATCGATTAACCACCCTAACTCTGTACCATGCTGAGAGCAGTGGAGCAATTTCCCTAATACTTTCGTTTGGCTCTGATCGGGGGATAAGATTTCAATTGACCAATCGGGATAAATCTCGAAGCGATTGGCAATCCTTCCAGAAGGACGAAGCGGAATTCTTTCCCACCGAAACACCACAACATCTGGAACAATCGAGTCTCCCCCAAACGTACAGCGTAGTTCTGGGAATGCAAGCGCAATTTTCTGCGGTTCGGCGACTTCGTTAACAACCGCGCAAAATTTAAACTGCAATCGGCTATGCTCACCTTGAGGCATGGGTTTTTGAATAACCTCTCCGTCAATAAACTCAGATGCGGGTTTAGTTTCTGGGAGTTTTAAGAACTCCTCCAGAGTTAAGGGCTGCGTGACTATACTCATCTTCTCACTCAGTAGATCGCCATTCCGCTTCTCAGCGGGTTAGGAGGGATCGTGCCTGTAATAGTTTCTTGAATTCTCGCACTTCCTCCGCCATGACCTGTTCTAACTTCAGTAACCTTTGCATCGATCGTCACCTATGGCGACTCATAAAACGGCTTATCTTGCTCAATCTGGCGGTAACGACTCGCTCTTTACTTGCGCCTTTGTCACCCAAAACTAACGACTCAATTGATTGATTTCCGCTTACAACACTTGCAGCCTGAGTCTTTTAGCTTCTTTCTTGGCTCAATTTTCCTGAAACGCCTATTGAGCCTAAATTTTTTCACGAGGGTTGGGATGGGGTTTCAGAGGTCTCTACAAGCCTTGAGCGGCTCCCTTCCATCGTTAATCCGGAACCAGTTTTAACTTTCCGCCTTAGTCCCTGTCAAGTTATTGTTCGCTTTGTTAAGTATTTGGTAACTCTTGTTGCAACTTGTGCGATCGCGATTTTGGTATTACCAGATAAGTTATCGTGGAAAACTAAAGGAATAATTAAATAAGAGGCCGTGTGCCGTACCCATCTGCTCCCACCACCCACATAACACCCGTTCCTAGCCAATTCGGCACTCAGAACAGCTATCCGCTTATAGGAGGTTTTATGACTCCCACAATGCTGCGTCAGCTTTGGGCTTTAATTGAAACGACTCAGGCCAATATGTTATTGAAGCTAGACGATGCCAGCCTAGTACAGTGGCTGCTGAAGCAACTGAAACAACAGCGATCGCTCAATTCCGACGAAACAAATATTATGACTGACTATCTGCACTCAAAGCTATCCCTGATCCGGGATCTCGCTCAAGAGCGTCAGTCTGTCTGGCAAGAAACCCATTAACAGTAGAGACGCGATGTAAATCGCGTCTCTACTTTCTAAAGTGCCAATTGTTAGAAGCCAAAAGCTACCTGGGTGCCAAGGGACGCTTTGGGAAAGACTGCGGCTCTGGTGGGGGTGCGGCAGGTGTATTAACTTGTGAAGAATTCGCAAGCGTTGCCGACACGAGGGCATAGCCCAAATAAGCCGGTAAACTTATCGCCATCACAGCAGCGATCGCTGCCGCCCAGGTACGCCGCGTCAAGACAGGCCCGTAATGGCTGCGATAGGGGTCATAAGCGAGAGATTCTGATGGAATCATGTCCCTCATGGCAGTCGGTCGCTTGAACCGCACCCGCCGGTCATCCATTTTTTCTAATAAAATCCAGCCGGATTGTGCCTCTTCTTCACACAGCTTTTGAAAAACCGTTGGATTGCGAAATAAATCGCCTTTAGCTCGCACAATTTTAAATTCCCAGCCCATCAGTCGCGGATCTTTGAACGTCTGGGCAGAGGAACCATTAGAAGGCAGCTCTGCGGGTGCCAGGTCTTGTTTAGATTCATAACGAGTCAAAGTTTCTTCCTCTTCCTCATATTGCTGACCTGCACTCACCTGCTGCCAGCGCATCCATCCGCTTACCATGACTGCCTCCAGACCAAAACTTCCAACCAACAGGCTCCATACAATCACTTCGACCATATTTTGATAGCTATCAGCTTTGTGAATGGCGAATG
>NZ_JAMPJZ010000140.1:0-7293 GCF_039961835.1 Trichocoleus sp. ST-U1 | reverse complement strand
ATAGAGGCTTATCGGGACTGGAAAAGTTTAGTAAAGTATGTCAAAAATGTGCTAAAAAAAGTCGGAACCGAATATGTAATTAATTTTGCTTAAGCACTTATAGGAATCGATTTCTTCCTGTCACGCAGCCTCAAAGTCGGCAATTGAACATTTTGGGTAGGAAAAACTGATGCTAGTAACGATGGAACTGCGCTGGTTTTATCACGGCATAATCCCCACACAGATTGAACATTGGTTTAATCAAGAGAGCCTCAGTGGACAGATAAAGTCACCAGAAGACCGAGAAGACTGGTATTTATACTTACCTAACTGTGATTACCTGGGTATCAAACTGCGGCAAGGAAAGCTGGAAATCAAGTGGCGTCAAGCCGAATTAGAAGTGCTGCGTTTTGGGGATTTGGTGCAGGGGAAGGCAGAGAAATGGGCAAAGTGGACGTGTGAAGATCCCACTTCAAAATGCTTTATTCCCGCAGAGGTAGCGGGAAAAGAGTCGTGGATGAGTGTGAAGAAGGAGCGATCGCAGCGTGTTTACCAAGACTGTGCTGTTGAACTCACTCAGCTAAATATTAATGGCAAGGATTCGTGGAGTCTGGCTTTTGAAGCTACAGGCGAAGATGACAAGCTCATGGATAATCTTCAAGCGGTAGCCAGCCAAGTATTCCAAACTTACCCAGGTTCAAAGTTGCAAGGTAAGGATTCTTTTGCTTATCCTAGTTGGCTGTCTGTAGTTTGGGAGTGACGCTAGGGCACTGACCCAATCTATAATCTTTGTTCACTTAACAGGATTAACCGTGGAATCGTAACGCGACGATTGGCAGTAAGCTATTTTACGGCGTTCGTGGCGATTCAACATGGCAACGATTAACGATAACTACCTCAAACTCAAAGCTGGCTACCTGTTTCCCGAAATTGCGCGGCGGGTGAATGCCTTCGCAGAGGCAAATGCTGACGCAAAAATTATTCGCCTGGGAATTGGCGATGTCACGGAACCCCTACCGGAAGCGTGTCGCACGGCGATGATTAAAGCCGTTGAAGATATGGGTGATCGCGGTTCCTTCAAAGGCTATGGCCCAGAACAGGGTTATGCTTGGTTGCGCGAGAAAATTGCCTCACACGACTTCCAAGCGCGGGGATGCGAAGTTGATGCTTCCGAAATCTTCATCTCCGACGGTTCTAAGTGCGACACAGGTAACATTCTCGATATCTTCGGCGATGATAACGCGATCGCTGTCACCGATCCGGTTTATCCCGTCTATGTAGACACCAACGTGATGGCGGGACACACTGGCGCTGCTAACGATAAAGGCGAGTTTGGCGGCTTGGTGTATATACCCATCACCGCAGAGAACAACTTCACCGCTGAGATTCCTTCGCAGAAAGTTGACTTAATTTATCTCTGCTTCCCCAATAATCCTACGGGAGCAACCGCCACCAAGGAACACCTGAAAGCGTGGGTGGATTATGCAAAAGCTCATGGCTCGATCATTTTCTTCGATGCGGCTTACGAAGCATTTATAACCGATCCAGAGCTTCCCCATTCAATTTACGAAATTGAAGGTGCAAGAGATTGTGCGATCGAGTTTCGCTCGTTTTCCAAAAATGCAGGCTTTACCGGAACCCGCTGTGCGTTGACGGTTGTGCCGAAAACGCTTAAAGCCAAAGCCGCCGATGGTTCCGATGTGGAACTGTGGAAGCTGTGGAACCGCCGCCAGTCTACCAAGTTTAATGGCGTGTCCTACATCGTGCAACGCGGAGCAGAGGCGGTTTACTCCGAGGAAGGACAAGCGCAAACGAAGGCGCTAGTTAGCTTCTACATGGAAAACGCCAAAATTATCCGCGAACAACTGACAGCAGCCGGATTAGCGGTGTATGGCGGCGTAAATGCGCCTTACGTCTGGGTGAAGACGCCCAATGGTTTATCGAGTTGGGATTTCTTCGATAAGTTGCTGCAAACCTGCAATGTTGTCGGAACTCCTGGTTCTGGTTTCGGTGCTGCGGGTGAGGGATACTTCCGCATATCGGCATTTAATAGCCGGGAAAATGTGAATGAGGCGATGAAACGGATTACCGAGAAGTTTAAAGTGTAGGCAAGAGAAGCCGCGCTTGTGGGGCATAAGTTACGCGATCGCTTTTGAGCATCAATTCTCGCTGCCTTGGTTAAACTCAATCTATAAGTCTCAAAGGTTGCGGTGGGCAATACCTATCGCAACCCTAGCTTTAACCGCTAAGTAACAAGCAATCTTACGAATCTTGATGGCTACCACTACCCAACGGCTCACACTGCAAGACTTCCTGAAGCTGCCGAATATTGAGGAGTCGCCAGCTTGGGAGTTAATGGACGGACAAATAAATCAAAAATCTATGCCCACAGCTTTCCACAGCATCTTGCAGAAACGGCTGACGGCTGCAATTGACCAAGCGGATTCACCCTATGAAGCTTTTCCAGAGCTACGCTGCATCTTAAGTAGTAATTCTGTTGTTCCTGATATTACCGTTATTCACCAAGACCGAGTCCCTTCTGAGAATATCGCTGTTGAAGGTGCGCCTGATTGGATGATTGAGATTCTCTCACCCGATCAAAGCACCACTAAATTGATTGCTAAAATTCAAACTTGCCTGCAAGAAGGAACTCAATTAGGGTGGCTTATCGATCCGACAGAACGAGTGATTATTGTGCTGTGGTCAGATGCTCGGATGGCATTGCTGAGAGATAGCGATCGCTTGCCTGTCCCCCAAGATATCCCATTAGAATTGACAGTTGAGCAAGTATTTGGCTGGTTACGGCGGATAAGTTGAGGATAGGTAACGATCAGTCTCAATGGTTTTGGTAGGTAAGGCTCACCCTGCGTAGCTATATTTGGATTCAGCATAAATGGGAGTAACCTCAAATGGTACAAACACCCGCTAAACCTCTTACTTTAGAAGAGTTTTTGGCTCTACCAGAAACTGAACCCGCCAGCGAGTACGTTGATAGTCAGATTATTCAAAAGCCAATGCCGCAGGGAGAACATAGTACCCTCCAAGGTGAACTAATTATTGCTGTTAATGCTGTTGTTAAGCCCCAAAAACTTGCACGAGCATTTCCAGAACTGCGGTGTACGTTTGGTGGACGGTCAATCGTACCAGATGTAGCAGTATTTACCTGGGAGAGAATTCCCCGCAAGGAAAATGGCGGTGTAGCAAATGTATTTCAAGTAGCTCCTGATTGGATAATTGAAATCTTATCTCCTGACCAAAGTGCTACGAAAGTCACAAAAAAAATTCTGCATTCTCTCAAACACGAAACACAAATAGGGTGGCTGATTGACCCAAACGAACAGACTATATTTGTTTATCAACCCAAGCAAGAGCCAGAGGTGTTTGACCAGCCAGAACAGCAGCTTCCCGTCCCTTCATTTGCTAGCGAACTCCGCTTGACGGTAGGCGAAATATTTGGCTGGTTGTTAGAATAACTGATTATGGGAGTCTATTCTATAGACTACTGCCGTATTTCAAAATTTCACAGTTGGAAAATGTAGAAGGGGCAATGAAGGGAATTACAGAATAATTTAGCCCCAAGCGTGCTCGTTATCTGTCCAATGTTAGAGCTGATTTATAAAGAGAATCTAAAAAGCTTCTGGATTCGCCTTAGGCAGATTTTAGGCTAGATCAGGTTGAATAGTTGCACTCATGATGACTCGCCTGCCTGAAATAGCCAATCCCCAACGAAAACCATATCCCAGCGATTTGAGTGATGCCGAGTGGGAGATATTGAAACGGCTGTTGCCCAAACCCAAAGGCTTTGGTCATCCGGTGGAAGTCAATTTTAGAGAAATTCTCAATGGCATTTTCTATGTACAACGCACCGGATGCCAATGGGAAATGTTGCCCCATGACCTGCCTCCCTACAGCACCGTGTACGGTTACTTTCACAAATGGCAACGCAAAGGTATCTGGCAACTTCTTCACGACCAAGTGCGCCAGGAACTGCGAACGCAATTAGGTCGAGAGGAACACTCTACCGTTGCGATTGCCGATTCTCAATCCGTCAAAACGACGGAAAAAAGGGGGAGGTCTACGGTTTTGATGGTGGCAAGAAGGTTAAAGGACGTAAGCGCCATATCGTCGTGGACTCTCAAGGCTTATTGATTGGAGTATTAGTAACCGAAGCGAACGCCTCAGAACGATTAGGGGCGGTGGTTGTGCTGGATGAAGCCAAGGAAAAATTGTCCAAATTAGAAGTAATTTGGGTCGAGCGGGGCTATTCTGGCAAGAACTTTGCCAATGCTGTTGAGCAGGTATGTGGAGATGGGGTGCGAGTGGAAGTGCTCGCACGAAACTCCCAGACGTTTGAGCAGTTGCCCAAGCGGTGGATTGTGGAGCGGACTTTCGGATGGCTGAACCGATTTCGGCGCTTGAGCAAGGATTATGAGGCGTATTCAGAAGTGAGCGAAGCGATGATTTATGGTTCCTTAATCCGTCTGATGGTTCGGCGATTAGCGGCTTAAGATTTACTTTACAAATCAGCTCTTAGCAAAATACTCTCTTGGCACTTTGCCCACAAGCATTAACAAATCCCGCGTCAAAAGTAGCTCCGACAATTCCGCCAATTATAGGTACGAATTTCATAAGGTTAATCACTCCCTTCTCTCCAGCTTTTGTAATTAACCGGAATCCAACTTTTTTGTTAATTTCAATTAGAACTTTTCCAGGAATCTGATTAATTATATTTTTAGCAACTTTAGTTCCTATCGCGATACCTGCTGTACGTAGAACTTCTTCTCCAGCTTCCCCGATCAAAGATAGCAGTACCATAGTCCTTACTTGATCCGAGTTGATATCGTACCCACGAAGTTTTGCAATTGCAGCAGCAGTATTTGCTCCTAATGCATAAGATATCGCTAAACTAGCTGGGATACTTAATGGTAATGTAGCAATTCCTCCTAAGTCAGTTATAAATCCTGTTCCAGCAGCAGAAGTAGTACGCCATGCAATTACAGAGTTAATTGCATCTTCTACACTACTAGCTTTTGCTAAGTGATTTTGTGCTACTTGTTCTGCGGAAGGAAGAAAACCGAAGCCTTTAATTCCAATATTGGCAATCCATTGCAGGAGCTGCTCTATTTCTGAATTCATACTATTTTTATTTTTGAGTTAATTCTTGTTGCACATAGTGTATTTTAAATGTAAACTCTTAGACCACCGTAATATTACCGAGGTTGATTTCTTGATAACTGGTCAACATTCATAATTCATAGAAAAGGAAGGCAAACAGCGGACTCTCACAATATTCAAGTGGATGCCGATGTTATGCAGTGAGTCTTGAATGGAGTTAGCGGCAAGTTCGATAAGTGCGAGCGCTTCCGCACGACAAACCTAACCGTTTAACTTCTCATTCTTAACCAGTCAAAAATTTGCTCTGCGGTCAATTCCAGGTCAATGCCGTCTAAAACAGCTAAGCGATCGCTTCCTTGACATAATTCTGGTTGTTGGTTAGGTAGGAAAATTAGTACAGAGCGATCGCTCGGATCGATTAGCCATCCAAGCCGGGAACCATGCTTGAGACAGTGCAAAATATTACCCGTTACTCGATTTGAACTTTGTTCTGGAGATAAAATCTCAATCGTCCAATCTGGAGCAATTAATACATCATCTACAGGTTCGCCGTCATCATCAAATTCAATTCGGTTCCAGCGAAGAACGGCAATATCAGGAACAACTGACCGTCCTCCAAATGTACACCGTAGTTCCGGAAAAGCATAGGCAATCCGCTGTTCCTCAACAACGTCATTGATTGTACCCGTCAACTTTCCCTGAACCCTGGAGTGGCGAGTTTTAGGCATTGGTTTCTGAATCACCTCACCATTGATATACTCTTTGGCAGGCTTGGTCTCTGGGAGTTTCAAAAACTCTTCTAAGGTGAGGGATTTAGAGGGTATTTGTACCATTGCGGCAGCCTCCAAGAGCAGAATCAGACAAGCTTTACCTTTTATTCTAGGTTTCCCATCAAGTCTAAAGTACCAGAGGAGCCAGAATAAGCGATCGCTCCCACAAATTCATGGAAAAATGCGATCGGAAACTATATCAGGAGGTAGAGCTTGGCGTTGCAGGATGGTCTACCTTAAGGTTCTACCCAGTTCTGGAGAAATTTTCTAGCCTGAACCTATAGCCCACTCGTGCATAGAAAAAAAATTTGTATGACAACCGACGTTTCTACTGACATCAACAAGAACAAAGGTATTAATGGATCGCTCTTGACGGGCGCTCTTTTGATTATTCTGGGGATAGTTGCGATCGCTGTACCGAATGTCTCGACAATTGTCGCTGAGACTTGGATTGCTTTGATCTTAGCGAGTGCGGGAGCGACCAAGGCGGTCTATGCCTTTCAAACTCGCGAGCAAGGAGGTTTCATTTGGAAACTCCTGTTGAGCGCCCTCTACATTGCTACAGGCGTGATGCTATTTTTCTACCCCTTAACAGGTGTCCTGACGCTGACTCTGTTGCTAGGTAGCTTTTTGCTGACCGAAGGTGTATTTAACCTGATCCTGGCATTCCGGGTGCGTCCGCAACAGAATTGGACATGGGTGCTGACAGACGGCATCATTACGCTGGTGTTGGGCGCAATGATTTGGTTCCAGTGGCCCTTCAATGCCCCTTGGTTAATTGGAACCCTGGTGGGTGCCAGCGTTCTGTCCACGGGAGTTTCTCGCGTGATGCTATCGCTAAATAAGCGTTCTGCCTTGAATGAGTCTAACCAAGCTGCTTAAGCCTAAAGCGCTGTGGTCTGGTGTAAGGTGGGTAATGTCTTAAGAAAATTGCCCGCAAGTTCCCTAGAAGCGATCGCATCCTGATGGCGATCGCTTTTATCTCAGGAAAAGTGCGATCGCGTCCTTAATTAAAATAATTACTCAAGCGAATCCTGATACAAAGTTTGCAATAAATTTTCTAACTTCTCTTCAGGACAGCACTCAATCAACGCTTCAAAAACTTCTAACAATTTTGCAGCACTTTCTCCCAAAGTGGGACTCAATCCCCAAACATCTTGTACCCAATCTTTAGGACGTTCATCTTCAAAAATTAAGCGTTCTAGAAGTTGCTTTGATTCTGTCTTGGAGGTAGGCATCGGGTTTCGCTGATGGGTAAAAATATCATCAAAATCTCTCCATCATTAAACAGCATATAAGTGATTTGCTCGCCCTCATACAGCAGATTGCAAGTTCATGAAGTACAGTAGCAGCAGTTTGTGAACCAGTTGCGTAGGTGTTTTGGATTGACTAAATCAAGTGCAGTAGCAAGCAAAGTATCAACCATTTT
>NZ_JAMPJZ010000139.1:0-7377 GCF_039961835.1 Trichocoleus sp. ST-U1 | reverse complement strand
GGGTTTAACGCTTTCTAACAACGCCTAACAACATTTTTGAGTTAGTCCAGGCGTTTTATATCAAAATGAGATGCTTTCAGCGGCTAATGGGTCAAATTCACCTACTATCCAACTGAAGAAGTGATGCTTTTCAGTTCGATTTCGCTTGAGGATGGAACTTTGACATTCCAGACAAGCCCTAAGCGATTGAGGGCGAGGATACCTAACCAACCGAAATCAAGTTGCCACCATCTGAGTCCAAACCTTGCCGAGTGCTGGAAAGCATGGTGGTTATTGTGCCATCCTTCACCGAGGGTCATGATGGCGACGAAAAGATTGTTCTTACTTTGATCTTCTGTGGGAAATTGGCGTTTTCCCCAAAGGTGGCAGACTGAGTTGACGCTAAAAGTAAACTGGTGCAAGAGGAAAATCCGGATACCTCCGCCCCAGATTAAGCCTCTCAATGCTCCTGACCACGACCCGGTTAAGACTCCACCCAGAAGCGTCGGAATTAACAGAGAAAGTAGCACCCAAAGGATGTAGAGCTGGTCGATTTTTTGGACAACTTTGTCACGATTGAGATCCGAGACATAGGGGTATGGGGGCGTCCAATCGACGTTTAGCAGCCAGCCAGTATGGGCGTGCCAAAAGCCTTGAACAACTCCCCAAAACCCTTCTCCGTGAATATTTGGTGAGTGGAAGTCTTGTTGAGTATCTGAGTAGAGGTGATGACAGCGATGGTGGCTCACCCAGCTGGCGACTGGGCCTTGACCTGCCATGCAGCCAGCGATCGCTAAAAAAGCCCGTACAAATGCCCCTGCCTGAAAGGCACGATGGGTGAAAAACCTGTGATACCCCACAGTGATGCCAAAGAAAGTCAGGGCGTACATCCCTACGAGTAGACTCAGATCCAGCGGCTGGACCCCACGTTCCCAGAAGATGATAGCCAGGGTCGCAGCGATAAATCCCACCACAGGCATGGCGACGACGATGACATTCAGTGCTTTCTGAAAATTGCTGATTTTAGAAGGATTCGAGAAAGAGATTGACACTTGTTTGGTTGAAATAGACTACTCGCGCAATAAAACTAAGAATATCTGATTGTTTGCCGTTAAATTCCCGGATAATTGTCCAGTTTAGGGCTGATACGAGTCGGTTTTCATGAGCCTAAAGGAAGGTAATCGGGTCTACAGGTGTGCCATTTTTACGGACTTCAAAGTGAAGATGGGGTCCCGTAGAAAAGCCAGTAGAACCAACTGCCGCGATCGCATCGGCTCGGTTTACAGATTGTCCTTCCGAAACATAGATTTCGCTGGCGTGACCGTATAAGGTGGTGATGCCGTTGCCGTGGTCGATAATTACCGCCTTCCCGTAACCTCCATACCATCCAGCAAAAATTACCTCTCCGCTGTTGGCGGCGCGGATCGTGCTGCCATAACTTCCCCCAAAGTCAAGACCAGAATGGAAACGGCGGTAGCCCAGAATCGGGTGGACTCGCCAACCAAAATTGCTTGTAATTCCCGCATCGCTGGGGTAGCTGAAAATACCCGATCCGCGAATAATGTCCCTCCCGCGAAGAATCGCTTTGCTCGCTGCCGCTTCTCTTTCTCTTTTTGCCTTCGCTTCTGCAACTCGTTTTTGAATGAGAGTGCTAATCCCTGCGGAATCCTCTGCTAAAACGTTCTCGGCGGCTTCTAAGGCTTGCCGGTTAGTATTCAAGCGTTGAATGAGCTGCTGCTGAGCCTGTGTCTGAGCTTCAAATTCGGCTTTTTGTGCCAGCAATTGCTGGGTAATCAGAGCAATTTGGTTTTTCTGCTGTTCGATCTCGGTTTTTTGGCGATCGATTTGGTCAGCTTCCGCCTTCAAGTTTTTCAAGATTTGTTGGTCGGCTTGAAACACCAATTTGATCTGGCGACGCCGGTCGGAAAACTCACTAAGATTTTGGCTAGAAAGCAGGATTCCCCATCCTTGGTGAGAGAGTTGCTGGCGTTGCAGGAAACGCAAACGGGCAACTGTGGCGGCTTGCTTTTGTTGATAAGAGCGTTCCGCGATCGCCAGATCCTCTTGTAACGTCTTTAATTCCTGAGTGGCTCTTTGTAATTGGTACTGGTAGTCATTAAGCTGGGTACCCGTTAATTCCAGGTTTTGCTGCAAGCCACTGAGTTGCCCCTTCGCGGCTTTTTGGAGTTTTGATAAGCGATCGCGTTCTTTAGAATAATTAGACCGCTGCCGATCTAGTTGTTGCTGCATCTGTCGCAGCGTTTCTATTGTGACGGGTGACGGCGATGGTAAATCTTCAGCGAGCACCGGCATCGCTAGCAAAAGCCAAAGGAAAATTAGGCTACAAATTAGGCAACCAACAACCGGCAATCGGCACTGATGCCAAAAATTTTTCCTTTTTCCTGAAGATGGTGCTTTCATCCTTTCAAACTCAGTCGTGCCAAAACGCCGAATTTCATCATGATGCCACCAGAAATTTTATTCACCTAATATTCCAGTCGGCTTGCCGAACAAGCATTGCCGAACCACTGCATTTCCTGCCCTCTCCACCCCCAACCCCTAAGCGAAAAGCCAGAGGGATTGGGCGTGTGGTGTTCTAATCACGGGCAATGATCCAGGCTTGATATGACTGCAAGCTGCGGCAGTTTAACAATTTAGCATTTAGCTAGAGTGTCGATGCTGGACACTGGCGACGATTTGTTTTGACAACCGAATGAGTTGATAAGCACCGGCTTTGCCTAAATTTTGGTACTCCTTGGGCTGTATTTTTGTGTTCTCTAAATATTTAGGCTCAGTCAAAATCAATACCGAAGGTGGCTTGGGTTGAGTCGCCGCGATCGCTTCAATGTATTCCATTGCCGAGCTAACTTTGGCAAAGTAATTCACCGGGCGCTGCGTGTAAAATACGACACTCGGTTTTTTGAAACCAATCATTAATATGGCTTCCCCTGGCTGCTGGACTTGGGCGATCCGTGCCGATAATTCCCGCAGCGGCATCTGACGTGCTCGATCCATCATGAAGTAGGCAGGCGTTACCACAAAGATGATAAAAGCCATAAATCCGATTAGATTTGAAGTCCACAGCCAACGCCACCGCCGTCGTTTCAGCAGCAACAGCCCTGTCCAAATAGCGGTTGCTCCCCAGATGATGCCTCCCCACACCGTCAAACCAGATCGTTGAACCATTTGGCGCAGATCGGGCACGGCAGGGTCATATCCTAAGAAGTTTGGGCTGTATAGAAGCGCACCTGCCAGAACTGATAAAAACACCACATTGACAACGCCACTCCAAAACAAAGGACGGAGGAATGAGGGCTGAGGACTGAGGACTGAGGACTGAGTGGGGAATTCTCCTTCTGGCTGGTTAACTGCTAATTCTGAACTACCGACTTCTTCCTCAGTTCTCAATCCTTTCACCCCAGTCCTTAATTGGTCGCTGAACAAAAGTGCCACCAAAATTCCTGCTGCTGGCATTAAAGGCAGCACATAGCTGGGGAGTTTTGTCACCGCAACGGTGAAGAAGCCAAAGATCCCGGCAAACCAAAATAGAGCAAATAAACCTAAATGAGTGGAACGGGGGGAGTTCCGCCATTTGCTGCGCTGCCAAAAGCGGAGACGGGCGATCGCTACCGGCAAATAAATCGACCAAGGCGCAAAACCCAGCAGCACCACTAGGAAGTAAAAATACCAGGGTGCCCAGTGGTGATTAACAACGCCTGTGAAGCGTTCCAAGTTGTGATAACCAAAAAACTTATTAACGTAGTTTTCGCCGTTCCGCAAAATCACCAAAACATACCAAGGCACTGCCAAAACCAACACCAGTGCCAAGCCCCGAATCGGAAACATCTCCCCCAACACTTCCTGAGCCTTGCCCAGGTAAAGTAGAAAAGCCCCAATAATCAGAACGGGTAAGACAATGCCGACCGGCCCTTTCGTCAAGATTGCCAAGGCAACTAGCACGTAGAAAGCGAGATACCAACGAGTTTGGATCGCGGGTTGGTTGGTGTTGACATAGCCAAGAAAAAAAGAAAGTAGCGCACAACCCACGCAGCCGGTTAGCAGCATATCAGAGACGCCTGTGCGTCCCCAGACAATCATTTCTGGATTTAGAGCGATCGCAGCCGCACCTAGTAAAGCCGATAGCCACAACTGACGCTGCGTTATCATCCCATCCCTAGCTTGCCCCGTCACCGCACTCGGAGAAGGAAGCCCATAGTAGCGCAACGTATAGAAGCCTAATCCCGTCACAGCGATCGCAGACAGCGCCGAAGGCAAGCGCACCGCCCATTCATTGACGCCAATCAGTTTATAAGCGATCGCCATCAGCCAGTAAACTAACGGCGGCTTATCAAAGCGCGTCTCCCCGTTAAAATACGGTGTAATCCAATCTCCCGTTACCGTCATCTGGCGGGCAGCTTCAGCAAACAGCGGCTCAGTTTCATCAACCAGACCGATATTCCCTAAATTCCACACAAAAGCCAGCCAGCAAACCACCAGCACCCACAGAATCGATAGACCCGCCAGCCTGCTGGGATGCTTCTCCCAAGATTTCCACCAACTTCTAACCGTTCGCTCAACCCTAAATTTCATGAACCCCCGAACCGTCCGTCAGTAATGGGCAACCTCAAAAGGCATTTTCCCAGACCTTAATCTAGCTGGAAATGCGACGCCAGCGCACCCATTGCAAGATGTCATGACTCCCGCCTACCCAGCAGCACTTCCTGACTCTGGCAAAACCTATGTGTTCCCTAAATTGTCAGCGGTGAATGGGTACATTGATAAGAAGTCATGGGTAATTCGTCCGTAGAGGAGAAAAAACAACTGACTCCTAACTGCTGACTATAAACGAATGACCCCTGACTATCTACGACCTAAGATTGCAAAACCAGTTGCCATTCCGACACCTGAGCATTCCAGACAGGCAGAGGCGTCTCACCTACAACATACGGTCCCCAATACCGGCGGGAACCATCTTGGGCAAATGCCACCAGAATATCCCCCTTTTTTAGCTGCAAATCCCCTCCAGGTAGCGATAAAGTCACGCCCTGGCTTCCCCCTTCTCCTGGGGCAAAATCCCAGTGTGCTGGCTCTCCATAAGATGTCGTTGGTGGCTGATAAGTCAGCAACGCCAGCCGTAACGGATACTCCGTTTGATTCGTCACCCGTAAAGGCCCTTGACGAGTCGTAATGAGCGGGATTTGTCGATCGTCTGTAGGTGAGGCAACTGGTGTAGAGTTCGGCAACTTTCCCGCGCCGGGAGGATTTTCCCGCAGTGAAGCATTCGTTTTTGAGAGCAACGAAGCATCTAACTTTACCCAATTGAGTTCCACCCGCTCCTGAAGCAGTCCCAGCCCTAACCCGATGAGTCCTAAAAGCACAGCAATCAGAAACCCAGGGTAAACCTTTAAAATCATAAGCTTTTGGATAGTCTTTCAGGAGTTTACCTTCCTTGATGGCAAAAAGCTCCGCCAAAGACGGACTCTTCGCGTGAGCGATCGCGCCCATCGCCATTTTTCATCTACGCCACAAAACAAGAATCTTGGGTGAGGCTTCTAGACACTCAAGCTTTGGATGTTTCCCGCCCCTATAACACTTTTGAAAGGGCTGTCCTGAGCGGAATCTCAATCATAAACTTCGTCCCTTCTCCTGGCGCTGAGATACAGCTCAATTGCCCACCATGTTTATCTACGACAATCTGATAGCTAATGGATAAACCTAGCCCCATCCCCTTGCCTACCGGCTTCGTTGTAAAGAAGGGTTCAAACAGACGTTGCCGAACTTTTTCCGGCATTCCCGGTCCGTTGTCAGCAATCTGAATCGCTACTTTCTCACCATTAATTAGTTCCGTGTGAATCTGAATCTTTGGCAAGGGGTAATTCGCACTTTCGGGTCGATTATCGATTCCCCGTATCTTCTTACTCATTACCTCATCGATTGCATCAATTGCATTCGCCATAATATTCATAAACACCTGGTTAAGTTGTCCGGTGTAACATTCCACTAACGGCAACTCACCATACTCTTTCACCAGCTCAATTGCCGGACGCTCCGCGCTCGCTTTTAGACGATGCTGTAGAATCATCAACGTGCTTTCTAACCCAGCATGAATGTCCGCAGGCTTTCCGATTGCTTCGTCAACCCGCGAGAAGCACTTGTTAACGTTACGAGAGTAATTCCCAGCCGTTCCAAAACTTGTAGCCCTGTATCGACGGCTTTAACCATCTGAAATTGACAGCTATAAATCTGGATTTGTAGCTCGTTTACCTTTACTTCGTCGATTAAACTTGTAGATTGTTCTAGGGCAACTTCAGCTAAAGTAGCTGCCTGCTCAAAGTTGATATTTAAGTATTCTGCTTCCGCTGACTCAAGATGAAGTGTAAGCGTTAAATCGTAGTGGCTTTGCCAGCTATTTTCAGTAAGCAGTCTTAGTCCTGCAGTTAAGTATCTGGCAGATGCTTCATAAGCCGATGCTGCTTTGGCTTTTTTCCCAGCCATCAGATTGAGTTGGGCAAGTTCATCTTTGTCTGCTTGGTGAACAAGCAACTCCGCCCCAATATTGAGCTGGTTGACAATATCAAAAATATTCTCTTCCAGTGCATATTTAGCTGTTTTTTGTAACAACTCTTGACCAACTTTTAGGTGGGTTAATTTTTTCCGCTCCTCCGGAATCAAAGAATAAGCCGCTTGCTGCACTCGGTCGTGTAAAAATTTATAACTAATCCTGATATCTTCAAGCAGAAAATCTCCTTTTTCTGCTTGATCAAAAAATAGAGGGATTTTATAAGTATTGCTCAAAGGTAAAACTAAACCAGCTTGAAGCGCCTCCCACAAATCATCAGCAGTATTGATTAAAGATTGCTTATTGACAATAGATAGAGCCTCTAAGGTAAATTGGTTTCCAATGCAAGCAGCTAATTTTAGAACTTCCTGGGTTTTTGTCGACAATCTTTGAATATTTCTGGCAACCAGTTCGACGACGTTATAATCTGTAATCCCAATCCTTTGGATTCGATCGAGATTCCAAAGCCAGCGACTTTCAACAAAGTCGAAATGTAAAAAACGTTCAGAGTAAAGTGTCTGAAGCAGTTGTGTTAAAAAGAAGGGATTACCTTGAGTTTTATGAAAGACAAGCTCAGCGACTTCCTTCGATCTTTCGGTTTCTTGAAGGGTATCAGCTACTAATTGATAGACATTTTCAATATCCAAAGGACGAAGAATAATGTTATTGACAATCGCCTCTGTTTTTTTTAGTTCGTCCAAAGCTAGCATCAACGGATGAGTTTGACTAATACCAGTTTCCAATGAAGATGCACTAAATTGAAGAAAGCAACAGGGTAGGTGTAGGAATGGCAAATCAGTTCAAAGTGGCAGTCCAAGAGACAACGGAAGAACTGCAAC
>NZ_JAMPJZ010000138.1:0-7531 GCF_039961835.1 Trichocoleus sp. ST-U1 | reverse complement strand
TCTATTACACAAAGCTAAAGAAAATCTAAATCAGTATTTGTACTTGGGGATCGCTAGAACATAGACGGGGAATATAGATTACAACATTCCAAACTCTACAACCGTTAATAGAGAATTTTAATATAAAGCATAGATAAAAATTCTCCTAAAGAGGACTCCCATGAAGACCTTAAATACTGTAACTTCTGCCTGCCGGTATTGTCAGTATTACAAGCCCGAAGGGCGTCGTGGGGGTCTTTGTCAGCAACTCGGCGTGCCCGTTCGAGGCGGCTGGGGAGCCTGTTCTTTAGCACTTCCGGCATTTGCGCCGTCTTGGGAACGTCTCGAAGTAATGATGCGCTGGCAGGATGAAACCCTGAAAACACCGGAGGCGCTCTCAATCAAATGTTCGCTGAACTCTTCTCAAGAATCTACCTCGCTTAACGAGAATGTCTCTACTGCCCAACAGTCAGTAGAAGAAGAGGCGCTGCTCGTATGAATAAAATAAAGAATAGTTAAGCTCACCTTGCAGTTTGTCAAGGCAACTTGCTTAAACTCTTAAAAAAATAAAGATTTGCTTTAGAATCGCACCTTATTTAAGTCAAGGTGCGATTTTTGATTTAAGAGCCTTGTGGGATACTTTTTTACAAAAGATGACTCTTTAAACCCGTTTTCTGAAAAAAAACGGGTTTTTCCATTTGCGAACGACTAAGGCAGCCAAGGATATTGACGGAAATCGGGTGGACGTTTTTCCAAAAATGCCTGCTTGCCTTCGGCTCCTTCTTCAGTCATGTAATAAAGCAAGGTGGCATTACCGGCGAGTTCTTGCAAACCAGCTTGTCCATCGCAATCGGCGTTGAAAGCCGCTTTTAGACACCGGATGGCAATCGGGCTTTTTTCTAAAATTTCATTAGCCCACTGGATGCCTTCTTGTTCCAGCTGTTCTACAGGCACGACGCAATTCACTAAGCCCATTTCTAGTGCTTGCTGTGCGCTGTATTGGCGGCAGAGAAACCAAATTTCTCGCGCCTTTTTTTGCCCAACAATCCGGGCAAGATAGCTGGCACCAAATCCACCATCGAAGCTGCCGACTTTAGGGCCAGTTTGCCCAAAAACAGCATTATCTGCGGCGATGGTGAGGTCGCAAATCAGGTGAAGGACGTGTCCGCCACCGATGGCATAACCTGCCACAAGCGCAATGACGACTTTGGGCATGGAACGAATTAGGCGTTGCAAGTCTAGGACATTTAGGCGGGGGATGCCTTCATCGTCTACATACCCAGCTTGTCCCCGCACACTTTGATCGCCACCAGAACAGAAGGCGTATTTGCCATCGGTGTGAGGACCAGCGCCAGTAAATAATACGACGCCAATGCTAGTATCTTCGCGAGCATCGCAGAAGGCGTTGTAAAGTTCAAAGACGGTTTTGGGGCGGAAAGCGTTGCGTTTGTGCGGGCGATTAATCGTGATTTTGGCGATACCGTCGCCTTTGTGATAGAGGATGTCTTCGTAGGTTTTGGCGGTTTGCCAGTTGATTTGCATAGAGAGTTGTGCAGTATTTCGAGTTGTGCAGTATTTCGGCTTGAGAATTTTAACCCAGTGTTTGAAATTACGGTGACTAGGTAGAACCTCAAGAGAGAGGAGGCTTGAGCGATTGCTGTGTCATCATGACGACAGGGCTAAGAAAAGGCATTTTATGGGACAGACTGAGAAGAATTCCGAAGTCGAATCTGAGAATTTTAATGCTTTATCGTCAGATAACGCTTTAACCAATCCGAAAGCAGATCGATTAGGATATGCAACCTTTGCAAGATATCTAGCAGACAGTATTTGCAAAATGAGCTTTCCGGAAGGCTTCGTGATTGCAGTCTACGGTTCCTGGGGTTCTGGCAAATCGACGCTGTTGAATTTTTTAGTTCACTATCTAAAGGAAAAACCAGAGGACGAGCAACCAATTATCGTACCCTTTAATCCCTGGTTGTTTTCCGGGCACGAAGATATCACAAGGCGCTTCATTGACCAATTACAGGCTGTTTTGAGTGAATTCAAATCTGTACCGAAAGGCTTAAAAGATCGACTAGCCGATTTCGGTAAACTGTTTTCTGAAATTCCTATTCCTTACGCTCCCGCGGGTAAGGTAGTAGAAAAAATATTTGACGATAAGCAAAAGGATACTTCCGACTTAAAAGAAGAAGTCGAAAACACACTGCTAAAGCAGCATCCGCGAATCGTGGTAACAATTGACGATATTGACAGGCTTGCCACTGACGAAATTAGACAGTTGTTTCGCGTTGTCAAAGCCATTCCAAATTTTACAAATGTTGTCTATGTCCTAGTCTGCGATAAAGAAATTGCCCTCAAAGCACTTGCAGACACGCAGGGGACAACTGGAGAAGCCTATCTTGATAAACTTGTTCAAGTTCCTTTTGAGTTACCAATTCCAAATAAAAATCTACTCCGCAGGCTACTTTTTGAAAAACTGAATTTCGTACTTGCTGACACCCCTACACAGCTATTAGATAGAAATTATTGGGGAAATATTTACTATCAAGGGATAGACCAATTTATTACCAACACTCGCGATATCACTCGTTTGATAAACACCTTAAGCATGACGTACCCGGCAGTTCAAGGTGAAGTAAACTCAGTGGATTTCATCGCTGTTGAGTCGCTGCGAGTCTTTTGCCCAACGATATATGACATCATTCGCAAAAATCCTAAAGCTTTTGCAGGAGACACGGATACCAAAGGTTTTATAAGTGCTACAGCGGACGAACTAAAATCTCTTTACAATTCTTGGCTTGCTCAGCTTCAAGATGAGGATAAAGAGCCAGTTAAACGGTTGCTATTGATCCTCTTTCCTAAGTTATCAGCGATTTGGGGTAATAATACCCAATACGTTGCACAACAAGAGTTAACATGGCGCAGACAACTGCGCGTATGCAGCTTAGAAGTATTTCCAGTCTACTTCCGTCTGGCGTTACCAGAAGGTGAATTATCGAATACCGAGATGAAAGCCATCCTTGCTTTGGCAGGCGATGCGAAGGCATTTGGAGAAACTCTTGTAGAACTCGCTAATCAAAAACGTCCTGAGGGTACGACCCAAGTTCGGATATTTTTGGAACAACTTGAGGATTACACTGAAAAAGAAATTCCTTTAAATAGCATTCCTTCAATTGTGCAAGCTTTATTGGATGTGGGCGATCGCCTTTTGCGTCCTGAAGACGAACCGTGCGGAATGTTTGATTTTGGAAATGATATCAGAATCGAGCGCATCATCTCACATCTGTTGCGTCGTCTTGAGGAACCAGCACGGTTTGAGGTGTTGAAACAGGCGATGTCAAATGGTAAGGCAGTTTTAACAATTGTGGACAAAGTAGTCGTCCTAGGTCAACAACACGGTAAGTTTGGAGCTAGTGAATCAAATCTAGAAGAAGAAAGACTTATCAGCGCACAGCACCTTGATGAACTTGAAGAAATTGCCTTAAATAAGGTGCAAGATGCCGTGCAGCAAAACTCCCTATTACAAACGCCAGGTTTAGCACATATCCTGTATTATTGGCGGGAGCAAACAAGCGAGTATGAAGTCAAACAGTGGGTTAAAGAGGCGATTAAAAACGACGAAGGGCTAGTTGATTTCTTTGAGAAGTTTTTTGAAAAAGCATTTAGAAAACCTGAGTCTAATATGGGTCAAACCACCGGCTACGGGCTTGAGCCGAATTTACTTGAACCCTACGTTGACGTATCTTTAGCGATTAACCGGCTTAGGAGCCTTCTTGAAAAGGATTGTTTAACAGAAGAACAGAAAAATGCGATCGCGCGATTTATTGAAGAATATGACAGGAGTCAGCAGGAGAAAGATTCTGACGATCCATTAGCATGAAAGGCTGAATGATTCACCAGAGTTAACGTTCACAGGATATCTGCTGCCAATTTTCCCAAATTCTCTTTCCGCCATTTGGCATCTACCTTGCGATTGGTTGGCAACTCTAAAACCCGGAGTCCCTGCGATGGCAATGGGTTTAATCGTTGCTTCAGGTGTTCCCAGGATGTAATCACTTCATGCTCTACATTGTAAGTAGCACAAAGCTGAGCAAAATTTATATCCTGTGGTGTGGCAAAAAATTCTTCAAAGGGTGGGTTAAATTTGGAAATCGGCAACATTTCAAAGATGCCGCCGCCATTGTTGTTAATTAAAATTATGGTCAAATGCCCTATAAATTTACTTCTCAGTAAAAAGCCGTTAGTATCGTGCAATAAAGCTAAGTCACCTGTCAGCATCACAGTGCTTTGATTGCGATGTGCAATGCCTAAAGCAGTCGATAAGGTGCCATCAATGCCATTCGCGCCTCGATTAAAAAAGGGCTGAATCCCGGAATTGTTGGGTGCCCAGAAAAACTCTACATCTCGCACCGGCATACTATTAGAAATAAACAGAGGAGTGCCCGGTGGTAGCGTCTTGGAAAGTAACCAAGCGGCTTTTCCTTCAAAAAGTGTGTCCATTGTTGCCATCGTTTGGTCGATGGCTTTCCTGACCTTTGATTCGGCTTCACACCAACTGCTGAGATAAGACGCGATCGCTTGCGTCTCTACAAGTTCATTTGGGTAGGTTTGAAATAGGTGTTCTATGGAGATTCGCAGGTGGGTTGTATTGCCGTGCAAGGGATCTAAATTGTGGTGGCTGGGGTCAATTACCCATCGGCGTGGTTGAGTTTTATCTAGCCAGTTTCGCAGTTCTTTACTGGTAGGTAATTCACCGATTTGAATTACCATTTCTGGTGTCAGTTTTTGCGCTAACTGCTGATTACGCAGGATTAAGTCATAGGTAGAAATTAGATAAGGGTTCAGTTGACTATAGTTCCTTAATGGAGATAGCGCCTCAGCCAATACAGGCCATTTTAAAGATTTGGAGATGTGCGCGATCGCGATCGCATACTCTTCCGGTATTTTCGGTTGTGCAGTCCCAGCGATAATAATTCCTCTGTCACATTGCTGCCACTCCTGTATGGGGTTGAAAGTGGTAGGTTGCAGGTTGAAAGTTGCTCCTAATGGCTGACAATTTGCAAAGAAATCTTCTTCTAGTAGAGACGCACCATTTTGCATATCTACAGCACCGTCGGGAATTGGGGCGAGGGGGTCGCGGAAGGGGATGTTAAGATGAACGGAGCCTGGAGTCGGAAAGAGCGTTCTTTCCCACGCATACATCACTGTCTGCCGCAGATAACCCAGCATTCCCATCTCTAGAGAAGGCAACGCTAACTCAGCTTGCCAGTTGGGATAATTGCCAAATAATTTCACCTGATCGATCGTCTGTCCAGAATGACAATCTCGCAATTCTGGGGGGCGATCGGCGGTTAAAACTAAAAGCGGAATTCGACTTTCCCTAGCTTCAATTACGGCTGGGTAAAAATTTGCCCCGGCAGTTCCAGAAGTGCAAACTAACGCCACCGGCAATCCAGATTTTTTCGCAATTCCTAATGCCAAAAATGCGGCGGATCGTTCGTCCAAAACAGGAATGGCTTCTATCTCATCAGTTTGACCGAAAGCAACAGTAAGGGGTGTTGAACGAGAACCTGGACAAATAACGGCTGTGGTTAATCCTAGTCGCTTTAATGTTTCGGTTAGGATGGAAGCCCAGAGGGAGTTGGTGTTACGAAAATCAACGGGCATTTAAAAGAAGAATGAACCGCAAAGACGCTAAGAAAGAAAGAGAGAAGAGAGAGTTCCGGCTAGACTAAGGCTTTTAGAAGTGCCTGGAGTTTAAGTTGAATTTCTGCTAATTCTTTGTCTGGATCGGAACCAGCAACGATACCGGCACCGGCGTAGAGTCTGGCACGACAGCCATCTATGAGTGCTGAGCGAATTCCCACAACAAATTCACTATTTCCTTGGCGATCTACCCAACCGAGCGGCGCGGCATATAATGACCTATTGAAGGTTTCATAGCGGCAAATTTCTTTCTGGGCACTCTCGCTGGGGACGCCAGCAACGGCTGGTGTCGGATGGAGTTCAGCCAGGATTTCTAAGGGATGAACGCCTGCCGGGATTTTCGCCTGAATGGGTGTCCATAAATGCTGAATATTTAAGAGTTTCAATAGCTGTGGTTGGGACAATACTTGAGGATTTAAACCTAGCTGGGAAAGGCGATCGCGAATAAAATCAATGACTACTCGATGTTCGCGCCTTTCTTTTTCACTGGTTAGTAACCGATTTGCTAATTCCGCATCTTCACTTGCTATTTTTCCTCTGGGTGCTGAACCTGCCAGAGCGTCCGTTACTAATTCATGGTCATGAATACTAATTAAACGTTCGGGACTTGCACCAATAAAACTTTGTCCCTTGCCGTTACTGGTGGAAAAAATATTGCAATCAGGATTGCGAGTTCGTAAATGATTGACGGAGGGAATTAACTGGAAAGGAATCGGGGAGATAACATCAAGGGCGTGAGCCAAAACAATTTTATGAATTTTTTCTTCCTGAATTGATGATAAAGCCTTAACCACCGATGATTTAAAATGGTTTACATCTGCAACATCGTGTTTCTTAAATAGTTTTCTGGCATCAATTGCGATATCTAGAAAAGATGCACTATGAAATCTTTCTAAACTAGTAACTCTGATTGCCTGAAATGTACGCCATAAGCTTTCAGTTAAATCTTGAATATTTATCTCTGAATCAATCAGAATATTTGCGACTACTACCGAAGTCTGATTTTTTAGAGAGATTTGCCATCGGGGTAAGAATACTGTGGCGGAAGGAAAAAGAGAATCCGCTCCTAGATTTTCATTAAAAAATGTAAAAGCGCAGAAAAAATGAGCGCCCGAAAAAGGTAAATTAACTTCACCAATACTCGTGGTATTGGCAATGCAAGATTGAATAAACTCCTGGGATTTGTTAAACCGATTGGGGCTTTCTAGTGTTAGCGCAGCTGCGGTGTCGATGGCAGCGATCGCTTCTCCTTGTGCTGGTTTTTCAAAGTAAAAGTGTAATTGATCGGGTCTAGCGATCGCCTGAAGGACAACCAACGGATCGACTGCTGGGATTTCTTGAGAAATACTGAGGAGCTGTGTCTGTTTTTTTTGTACAGCAGTCTGCTTAAAGGCTAAAAGAAATTGATGCAGTTCGTGAGTGTCTTGAAAAAGATTTTTAAGATAGGGTGTGACTAGCATGGAAGCGAGGATAGGTTGGCAATTTGATGTTAATACAACTAGCTGTGGCTCCTGGTTTATTGTTAGTAATCGAACAAACCTATCCTAAGAGCCAATAGAATAATGACAGTCCGTTGAAAACTGGTCGTATCTGCCAGTCTTCCCCTATTTTCTAAAAGTAAGGTGTGCTTACCAATAACCTTATTGAAATTCTTAACAATTCTCCAAAAATATTTCTTGAGGAATAAGGCTAAGCCTATGTATTGGTTTCTCTGTAGTATTTCTAGTTTACAACTTTTGCCTGCTTTTAAGATTGTCGTCATACTTTCAATGATTCCTTAACTTAAATTTCAGGATGATTACCGCAGGGGCATCTTCATTGATTAGATTTTAAAAACTCTTAA
>NZ_JAMPJZ010000137.1:0-8678 GCF_039961835.1 Trichocoleus sp. ST-U1 | reverse complement strand
GTTCGACAATGAATATGATTTAGCCCTTGCTGTAATGGACGGCATGGAATCACGGAGTGAACAAGGGGGATATACGTTAGAGCGTTTTAGGTTTAAATCATCCTAGCTACTTACTTCTTTAAAAAATACTACAACAAAATCTGCTATGCGGATACGGATATAACTCTGGAAGATTATCAAAATCAAGAAAGGCAGGGCAAAGCTCAGAACCGGGTTGGCAACTACAAAACCCATGATGGAACTAAGCACTGGAATCAATGGATTTATCGGACAGAATCGGATACGCCATATCCCAAAAAAGCAGGCAACTTTGGATGGAATGAACTGCTTTGCATTGAATTTGATACCCAACCAGGAACTTGGGTTTACTCAAATACAAAATTTAATGATTTACAGCAACGAGATAGAAGTAATGCTATACGTCGTTTTCCTCGTCCAGACTTGGTTCTAAAAGCTACCGATTCTTCTTTAAGAATAGTTGATTACAAAGATTTACCGCTTGAGTTTTACCTAAATTCAAACTCTGACCCCACAATAGCAGAAAAATACACAGAGGATATCATCAAACAGCTTACCTATGAATTGGCTCTACAGCAAGAATATACTGTTGAATCTAATATATTTTTTATTCCTTACTATTACGAATCTGTTTCAAATACTAAATTGGGAGAATATGAACCACAAGTAAATATCAAAGGTATTAAGATATACAAAGCTAACTTCTTTGTCATTCAAGAAACGTATTTAAAGCCAACCTTGTGAGTTATGGAACTAAAAATAATTCAACTTCAATCAGAAAATTTAGGTTTTTATAGTAATTATGTTCCTCTAATATCTTTTAAAAACAAAAAGCAAAAAGAGGCGACAGAAGATTATATACTTGAGCAGGTAAAAGATTTTTTTAAGAAAGTAGCAATCGAGCTAGATATTGATAAAAATCAACTTCCTTATCAAAAAAATATTACAGAGGAAGATTTCAAAAAGATTGATGATATTAGCTATTTTTACGAAAACCTATTCTATGACTTAGGTGAACGGGGAAGTGACAATAAATTAAAAGTAAAAATAAAGTGGGGGATCACTTTCGATGAAAAATGCGTCCCCTGTTACTTAGGGTCTGTTAATCCAGGTGATGGAAATTCACCGGATATAAAAAAGGAACGACGTTACGGCACTATAGACATCAACGGAACCCCAGTATTTTACTACATTTATTTCACACTTCAGGAAATATTGGATGTTATTAAAAAAATATAAAGACCTTTAAATTCCTTTTAAACACGTTACAGGAGTTTTATACTATATCGAACTCAGGTCGTACAACTCCTTAATCATTGCATCCGAGAGGTCTTCAGCGGGAATATCAAACAAAATACGCCCATGTTGCAGACCGATAATTCGCTGATAATGACTGCGAGCAAATTCTATCGCGTGGACACTGGTGACTAAAGTTTTCCCGGTTTCTATACTCAACTGGCGCAATAAATCCATAATCTCGCGGCTGCGTTCGGGGTCGAGGCTGGAAATGGGTTCGTCGGCAAGGATGGCGGTGGGATTTTGCACGAGGACGCGAGCGATCGCTACCCGTTGCTGTTGACCACCAGAAAGGCTATCGGTACGTTCGTAAAGTTTTTCTGGAATCCCCACCTGTGCCAAAGCTTGATGAGCAGTTTCGACTTCTAAAGGATAAATCAGCGAAACTGCTGCTTTGAAAAACGACCAGCGCCCTAGATGTCCTGCATTAACATTGTGAATCACCTGCAAATTATCAACTAAGTGGAATTGTTGATAAATCGTACCAATTTGACGCTGGACTTGACGCAGCAACTTTGGACGCAGATGAGCAAGGTTTCGACCCAGTACCCAGACTTCTCCTTGAGTGGGTAGCAGCGTACCATTGAGTAAATTAATTAGCGTACTTTTACCGGCACCGCTAGAACCAACCAGTGCCACGCGATCGCCTGCCCAAATCTGCAAGTTAATATCAGAGAGAGATTCAAAGCGTCCAAATTGCTTAGAAACGTTTTTCAGTTCAAATATTGGCGCAGATGAGTTCCTTTCTCTGCTTAGTTTGCTATCCATTTAGTCATGAGATAGCGATCGTGCTCTTTAAAACCAGCCTTCCGATATAAGTTTTGTGCTGGTGTATTTTTCCGTTCGACTTCTAAATGAAGTGCTTGAATTCCTAGAGAGGGGCAAACACTTTCTATAAACTGAATTACGCTCATGCCTACCCCTTGCCCCCGATAACTCTCTCGGATGTAGAGTTCATCAATAAATGCATCACGCCCTCGAAATTCCAAACTGTAGCCAAAGGTAAGGACGACGTAGCCAATCGCCTCATCACCATGCTGGATCAGCCACACTCGTCCTAGAGAATCATCATGCAAAATATTTGATAACGCCGCGCGAACAATGGATTCATCAAATTTTAGGTGTTCAAACTCGTAGAACTCTCGTATAAACTCCATCAGAGTTTCGATATCTGATTTTTCTGCAATTTTAAAGTTAGCTTCTGTCATTTACATCACTTTATTTTGCCAATTTCCCGGCCAATCTTCTCAATTTGAGCATAGTTGGAATTTTGGGTAGGAATAAATTTAGTTGCTTGTAAAAGGTCGAGAATTTCTTTTTGCTCTGGTACTTTGGGGTCTAGTTTTAAAAAGGCGTTTTGCACTTTTTTAACAAAATCTTCACCGTAGCGCTGTTTGACATCGGGATGAATGACCCAGTGATAGTCGTAGTAGGCGGGCGTCTCCCAGAGGACTTCGACTTTGTTCAAATCTACTTCTTTGGCATCGACTCGCTTTTTCCAGACGCTTTCATTCACAGCACCGACATCGTAGGTGCCTGCTTCCACCAATTTAATCGTCTTATCGTGATCGCCAGAAAAACCGGCTTGACCTTTCAAATCTTCAAGCTTGAGTCCAGCTTGTTGCAAGAAATATTGAGGCATTAAACGCCCGGATGTTGAAGATTCGCTGCCAAAAGTGAAGCTATGTTTTTTTAGTTGTTGCAAACCAGAAATATTTTTAAATGGCTTCAGTCCAGCCTTTTTGTTAGCGATGAAGAGACTGTGAAATTGGGCGTCTATGTCGCGTTGAGCGATCGCTTCTGCACCGGGCACCTGCAAACGTGCCTGAACGCCTGTCAATCCTCCAAACCAAACCAAATCCAAATCCCCTACTTTAAAGACAGTAACCGCCGCCGTATAGTCAGTAACCGGCTTATACTCAACCGGCACACCCAGTTCCTTTTCCAGATAGGCCGCTAGCTTGTCATACTGACGCTGTAATTTTTGCGGATCTTGATCGGGAATTGCACCGATTGTCAGAGGTTTTGCCTCAGTTCCACCGTTCGTCGCTGAAGTCCCGGAGGGGTTGGGCGAACACGCTGCTAGCGGTAGCAACAACAACACACCGGACAACAATATTTTTTTCATCCCTGACTTGGCTCTCCTCATTTTGACTGGCATACAAACCTACGCTAGAAGCGACCCATGCTGGAAATGGGGTGTAGCGAGGGTGCCAGAAGTCAGTGTAAGCGAACGGCTACCCTTATGCCAAAATTAACCCTAGTGTCGAGGCGGCTTTAGCAATGGTTTGGCATCCTGGGCAGAAGTTGCAGGGCGGACGATACATTATTGAGAGGCATTTGGGTAAAGGTGGTGGGATCACCTATCTTGCTGAGAATAAATGCAATCAAAAGAAGGGCAAGCGATCGCATTCTCTATTCGCGCCTGTCTTCAAACCAATCTTGCCCACCCGGTAACTGAGTTAAATACTCATCAATCATGTCAAGTAAAATACTTGCTGAATGAGCATACGGCAAAGCAAGTAATTGTTGAGCTGTCAAAATTATCTGAGTTCTATCCACCTTTTCTTCATCTAATCCAGCCCCCCTAAAATCGTCAAAGTTTCTTTATCGCGTCCCTCAATGATGCTATTTCGTAAATCCATGAGTTCCTGAGTCATAACAATTGCCTTCATCTAGGCGTTTCTACGCTGAATATAGCACTCAAAAACAAGAGCGATCGGTCTTCTCTCACCTTTGTTTCCTTCCGTTATGGAGCCTTCTGGAATAGGTCAAATACTTAACAAAACTGGCACCAAGGGTATGGCAAAATTAGCCTAAGTGTCAGGGAAAGTGTGAGGAATGGTTTGGGCCGCTGGGCAGATGTTGCATGGTGGAAGATACATCGTTGAAAGGGTGCTAGGAGAAGGAGGCTATGGCATCACTTTTCTAGCTAGGGACAAAAAAGGGAATTTTGTCGTCATCAAGACGCTGAATGAACGGGTACTGACTAAACGCGAATTTACAGCGTACCGAGACAAATTTAATCGAGATTTCCAGAAAGAAGCGCTGCGACTCGCTGTGTGCCGACACCCTAATATTGTGCAGATTGACAATGCCTTCTCTGAAGGACAGTTACCTTGCATGGCGATGGAGTATGTTGAAGGAGAAAACTTAGAGCAGCGCGTACTTAATCTGGGTGTTTTGTCGGAAACCGAAGCATTACACTACATCCGCCAGATTGGTGACGCACTAACTTTCATCCACGATAGGGGCTTTTTGCATCGGGATGTGAAGCCATCTAATATCATGGTGCGTGCCGAAAAATTCCAGGCGGTACTGATTGATTTTGGCATTGCTAGGGAATTTATCCCCGATATAACGCAGACTCATACGCAAACCTTTACTCCAGGCTTTGCTCCAATTGAACAGTATGCTCAGCAAGCAAGACGGGGCGAGTATACGGATGTTTATGCACTCGCGGCGACGCTCTACTATTTGCTGACTGGAGAAGTCCCGCTACCTGCGCCTGCGAGAGCTGCGGGGATTCGGTTAAATTCACCGCAACGCCTCAATTCCAGTATTAGTAATTTAGCCAATCAGGCGATTCTGAAAGGGATGGAATTTCAAGCGGAGGAACGCCCTCAGTCGGTGCAGGAGTGGCTAGAATTGCTTAATCTTAATAAGATTTCTACTTACAGTTTTAAGCAGCCAGTATCTAGCAATATCCCGGTTTCAAAAACTTATAATGCCAGTTCAATCGCTACAAATCGTAATTTTTTAACAAATCGGCAAAGTTCAGCGTCAAAAATAGATTACCGGCAATTACAGACTTTTTTAGCGTTAGGAAAGTGGCAAGAAGCGGATGAAGAAACCACGACTGTTATGCTAAGAATTTCTGGTCGAGAAACGGAAGGCTGGCTGAGAGTAGAAGATATCAAAAATTTTCCAATGTCAGACCTTCGGATCATTAACCAACTTTGGATAAAACACAGCAAAGGACGCTTTGGTTTTAGCGTCCAAAAATATATCTGGGAAAGGATCGGAGGGACGAGAAGCGCAAATTATGAGATTTTGTGTATTTTATGCGATCGCGTCGGATGGCGGATTGATGGCGCTTGGGTTCCTTATGAAGAATTTATCTTTGATTGCGATCGCGCTCCCGCAGGTCATCTTCCTAGCGGATATGTTTTTTGTGAAGTTGGTTGGTGGGTCGGGTTATTGAACCTCTTCTATCGCCTTGAGTAGATGATTATAAAAAATTAATATTTTTATGAAGTCTTATTGATTATTTTATGAAGTTAAGAGCTGTGTGAATATAATAAATGCTGCCTACGCTAAGTCGCTCTATTAACCAGCAAAAATGCCGGATATTTTTTTAATAAAATAAACTTAAACTCAAGATTTTTTCTACATTCAAACAAAATTTGAGCAGAGCAAAATTTGATGTATCCCATTACTACGAAAACTCAACTTGAAAATTTACGTCCAGGCGATCGCATAAAATATTATGGCGTTCAGTGGCAGATTAAAGAATACAGCACTTATGACGATTCCTATGGATATGAAACAACGGAGTGGTTGCTAAAATCTCAGGCAGGAAAAGAATACTACTTGCTACGAGAAATTGATCCGCAAAATCCTGAATCCTTAGTCAATTGGTATCTTGCCGAAGAAATTTCAGACCCTAAGATATTTGAACCAGAATCACTGAATAATTTGGCTATTCGTTTTTGGCACGATATGCAAGGAGGAAAAATGCCTTACCCAGAATTACAAGCCTTGGGTAAACGCTATTACTTTGAATCATCAACCAAGGGTAATTATGAAGGGGATGAAGAGGAGACATCTCGAATTACGTGGGATTATTGGGACAAGGATCATCAATGGAATTTAGCAATTGAAGCTTGGCCTGATGGCAAACGACATATTTACTCTACCAAAATAGTAAAACCAGAAGATTTTTCTCACATTGAACGAGGAGCGAAAAAGAGTTTTTTGGAAAGCGTGATTTTCCAAGCATTAGTAGCCAGTTTCATGATGGCTTGCGGAATATTGTTGATGGTATTCGGATAGTAAAAAAATGCCTACATCTTTATTTATTGAACAACATAACAACGGATTGGCTTTTTATATCAATGGTGATTTGCAATTTGATACCGCTGATGAAGCCATTTATCACGAGTATTTAGTGATTCCATCGGTAGCACTAGCAGTCAAACGATTTCCTCACACAGAGTTGCAAGTCTTGATTTGTGGCGGCGGAGATGGATTAGCTGCACGGGATGTGTTGCGATTTCCTGAAGTGAGTCACGTTGATTTAGTAGATTACAACCCAGAAGTTTTAGAACTCGGTAAAAATGTATTTAAAGAATTTAATGAGGGCAGCTTAGAAAGCGATCGCTTGACAATCTACACGCAAGAAGCTTTTGAGTTTTTATCGACAATTAAAGAAAAATCTTATCACGTCATTATTTGCGATTTTACTTATCCTAGTTGTACAGAAGATACGGCGATATACAGCCAAGAATGGTTTAAAACTATTAGTCGGGTTCTTTATCCAGGTGGAATTATTAGCACGAATGGTGTTTCTCCAGAAAATCGGACAACAGGTTTTTGGTGTTTATATCAAACCTTGTTAGCTGCTGGATTGATGGCAAAGCCTTTACAATTAACAATCCCATCCTTTCAAAGGCATGATTATGGCAATTGGGGGTTCTTCTTAGCGTCTCCAGTTGCAATTCAGCGTTCTGAAATAGAAGGAATTACCCTACCTGAAAATTTACAGGCGATCGCGCTTAAAAATCTGCTAAAAGTGTTTGAGTTTGAGAATGCGATCGCGCATAGCCGCCACAGCATCAATATTCACACCCTGGATTGCCCGCAGCTATTTTACTACTTACTAAATCCTCATATTCAATCGCCTCAAATTATCGAAGCAATTGATGAAAAAACCATTAATTTTTTAGACATTGAAGAAGCTGGAACTGGACTGATAGGGTTGCGGGATCTCCTTCAGCTAGAATCAACCGCCCAAAGGTGGTTAGAAGAAGTTCAGGGTAATGAGATAGATACTAGCAAACTATTGCCGGTACAACATCCTTATCACAACCCAAAGATGACAGCAGAATGGTTAGCCCACCTTCAAAAATTACTATCAGAAATCGATTTATCACGTTTATTGGGAAGTATTTTAGAACGTGCTCAAGAACTGCCGCCTCAGATTGCCGCTGAACTAAAACAATTGTCTGATAAAATCCGCACTGGACAGCAAATTTTAACGCTATCACCACGAGCAGCAGAATTTATTATGATGCTCTCAGTAACTTTATTAATGGCCAATTTAGCATCTCCAGATGCTGTGTTTGCCAAGGGATACTATTCAGGAAGTAGCCATTCTCCTGGCTCTAGCGGCTATTCGGGAGGAAATACTTATTATAGCGAAGGAGACTGGAGTTGGTTTAATAGAACTATAGGATTTGTTTTGACGGCGGCTGGTGGTATTTGGTTGATAAACTTATTAACAAATCGCTCGAATAATGACTGACATTTTAGATGTAAATAATGGGCACAAAATTCAATTAGAAGAATTATCTTTAACCCTTAGACTACTAAATTCAGAAGAACGCCATCATTGGGACTTGCTTGTGCAAACTGCTCCCGCAGGATGCTTTATGCAGTCTTGGGCTTGGGCAGACTTCAAAGAATTGGAAGGATACAAAACCTCCCGTTATGGTTTATTTTACAAGCAAGAATTATTGGGAGGATGCATTTTTTATTTTTATCCCCATCCTAATAAAGCCAATTTATTAGTTGCTCCCGGTGCCCCTCTGCTACCTGAAAAATTGGAAAAAGAAGGAATGCAGATATTAGTGAAAGAAGCGGTATCTTTAGCTGAAAAAATAGGAGCGGTTGCCCTACGAATTGAACCTTTATGGCAGCAAAAACTAGATTGCCTTTCCGGGTTTATGCGTGCCCCTGCTGATTTATTGCCCTCGGAAACTCTGTTAATTGATTTACAATTAACAGAAACTGAAATGTTAGCAACTATGAAGCCAAAAGGACGATATAATTTGCGTTTGAGTTGGCGTCATGGTGTAGAAACTGAATTTAGAACAGACTCACAGGCAATTCCTGTATTTTACGATATTTTTTGGGAAACGGTAAAACGCCAGCAGTTTTTTGGTGAACCCTACAAATTTTTCATTAATCTTTGCCAAACCTTGTTTAAGGCAAATATGGCAGAGCTAGGTTTCGCAATCTGGCAAGGAAAAATATTAGCAGCTATCTTAGTTGTTTATTGGGGCGATCGCGCAACTTATCTCTACGGCGGACGTAGTTTTGAACATCCGGAAGTCATGGCAACTTACAGTTTACACTGGGCT